>NZ_DAIUCK010000043.1:0-25409 GCF_036846205.1 Rhabdothermincola sp.
GCGGCATCCGTCACATCGCGGACCCTCCGTAGCCCCCGAACCACGATCCGCGACATCCCCCCGCGGGCGCCAGCCCGCGCACGGGACATACCGTGGCCAGACCACCCCTCAGGCGAACAGGACGGTGTCCGGCACCGCCGCCAGGCGGCGCGCCGAGCGGAGGCGACCTTCGGTGAAGGTGTGGCACGACCCAGCCATCGCCGACCACTCGATGTCCGCCGCCGACTCGAACGACGCCCAGTCGAGCTCGAAGTACCCCATGGCCACCGCGACCGCCCGGCGCATCACCCGCATCGCCTCTCGCAGATCGTCGTCAGCGTCCATGCCATCAAGGGCCTCACCAATCTCCGGTCCGAGCACGAACAGGCCTTCGAACGGGC
This sequence comes from Rhabdothermincola sp., assembly GCF_036846205.1. Taxonomy (NCBI): domain Bacteria; kingdom Bacillati; phylum Actinomycetota; class Acidimicrobiia; order Acidimicrobiales; family Iamiaceae; genus Rhabdothermincola; species Rhabdothermincola sp. Next base: position 381 of record NZ_DAIUCK010000043.1, read on the forward strand.
CGGGGCTCACGATCCGCCAGCCGTCGAGGCGCCACCCGAACGACGGCGAACCGTCACGCCGCAGCGACGCCCCGTACGGGGTGACCTCGACGTCGTAGCGGCGCCGCTCGTGCTGGCGCGCCGCGAACCAGACCAGGTCGTTCACGTGCACGCACGTGTATTCCCGGGGGCTGGTGATCAGCCGGCGGGCGACATGCTCGGGCTCGCCGCGCAGCGCGGCCACCGAGGCCAGCGCGCCCGGGCAGGTGGTCCAGGGGTGACGATGTGACGACGCGGCTGCCCCGACCACCTCACCGAGCCGCAGGTCCAGGATCACCTCGAAGCCGTGGAAGTGGTCGTCCACCCGAGCTATCGACCGCCTCAGCCCGCCCGGGCCGTCCACCATCCGGGCCTGAACCGTGCGGGTGTAGGGGGCCACGCAGCGAAGGCTAGCGACGCCCACCGAGCTCGCTCGCGGCCCGCTCGCGCAGCTCGTACTTGAGCACCTTCCCGGTGGCGTTCAGCGGCAGCTCGTCGACCACGAACACCTGGCGAGGAACCTTGTAGTTGGCCATGCGCTCCCGGCACCACGCCACGAGCGCCTCCTCGTCGATCGACGAGCCCGGTCGCGGCACCACGAACGCCACCCCGACCTCGCCCAACCGCTCGTCAGGTGCCCCCACCACCGCCACCTGCGCGATGGCCTCGTGGGCGGCCATGACGTTCTCGATCTCCGCCGGGTAGGCGTTGAACCCGCCGACGATGAACATGTCCTTCTTACGGTCGGTGATGCGCAGGTAACCACGATCGTCCATCACCCCGATGTCGCCGGTGTGCAACCAGCCACCCGCGTCGATCGCCTCGGCGGTGGCCTCCGGGTCGTCGAAGTACCCCTGCATGACGTTGTAGCCCCGCACCACCACCTCTCCCGGCTCACCTCGAGCCACCTCGATCCCGTCGTCGTCGACACAGCGCACCTCCACGTCGGGGATCGCCCGGCCCGAGGTGGTGGCGATCGTCTCCGGGTCGTCACCAGCCCGGCACGCGGTCACCACCCCGCAGGCCTCGGTCAGGCCGTAGGCGGTGATCACCGACTCGAGCTTGAGCTCGTCGCGCATGCGGACGATCAGCTCCACCGGGATCGACGCTGCGCCGGTCACCGCCAGCCGCAGCGAGGACAGGTCGGTGGTGCCGACGTCCGGATGGTTCAGGATGCTCTGGTACAGCGTGGGCGGGCCCGGCAGCATGGTGATGCGGTCGCGCTCGATGCGGGTCATGGTCTCGGGCACGTCGAACACCGCCTGCGGGTAGAGGGTGGCGCCGGTCATCAGCCCCGCGAGGATGCCGGCCTTGTAGCCGAACGAGTGGAAGAACGGGTTGACCACCAGGTAGCGGTCGCCCTCCCGCAAACCCACCAGCTCGGCCCAGGACGAGAACGCGCGCAGGTTCTGCCCGTGCGCGGTCATCACGCCCTTGGGTCGGCCGGTGGTGCCGGAGGTGAACAGGATGTCGCTCAGGTCCAGCGGTCCGAGCGAGTCGATGCGCGCGTCGAGTGCCGCGTCGTCGACCGCCCCGCCCGAGGCCACGAACTCCTCCCATCCGAGGGCCCCCGCCGGCACCTCACCACGCAGGATCACCGTCCGCTCCAGCGAGGCGGGCGTGCCGGCCTGCGCGAGCAGGGCCGGGTAGTCGTTGCCCAGGAACCCGTTGACCGTCACCACCACCTTCGCCCCGCTGCGCGCCAGCACGTCGGCCGCCTCGTGGCCCTTGTAGCGGGTGTTGAGCGGCACCAGCACCGCACCTGCGGTGTGCAGGCCGAGCAGGGCGACCACCCACTCCCAGATGTTCGGCGCCCAGATCGACACCCGATCGCCAGCGCCCACCCCCGCGGCGATGAACGCCTTGGCCGCGGCCCGCGCCTGGTCGCGAAGGTCAACGAACGAGAGCGTGACGTCGCCGTCGACGATCGCGGGAGCGTCGCCCATCCGCTCAGCCGCCTCGTGTACCAGTCGCGGTGTCGTCCCCCAGAGCAGGTCCCCACGCACGCTCATGCGCGCACCCTACCGCTGGACCTGACGCGCCGTCAGAGGACGGCGAGCGGATCAACGCCGTCATCGGGCATGAGCCGTAGGCTTCTCCCCCGATGAGCGCGACGAGCACGGACCCGACCACCGAGCTCGCGGACGTGCTGGTGGCTCTGGCCGACGGCAACTTCCGCGGCTACAGCCCCACCTACGAACGAATCGCCCGCGCCTGGGCGGAGGACCCGGACCTGCTCACCACGACCCTCGAGCTGCGACCTGAGGGCATGCCGGTCTCGATGCTGCCCATCTCGCTGCTGGCCGTGGTCCACGAGCTGGTGCTGCGCGAGCCCGACCTGGCCCTCGCGGCGATCTACCGGGGCGAGGAGCAGGACCCGTGGCCCGCCTTCCGGGACCTGGTCACCGCCAGGGCGCCGGAGATCCGCACCCGGCTGGCGAACTGCTCGATCCAGACCAACGAGGTCGGGCGCTCCGCCGCCCTCATCCCCTCGCTGGCGTGGATCACCGAGCAACTCCCCGGTCGCGACCTCGCCCTGGTCGAGATCGGCCCGAGCGCGGGCCTCAACCTGCTCGCCGACCACTTCTTCATCGAGTACCGCAACCCCGGCGGCACCGCGCTGGCGACCGGCGACCCCTCCTCCCCGGTGCGGCTGCAGTGCGACCTGAAAGGCGACACCACGCCACCCCTACCGGCGGGTCCCCTGCCCATCGTGGCCCGCACCGGGATCGACCTCGATCCGATCGATGTCCACGATCCCGATGCCACCCGATGGCTCGAGGCCTGCCTGTGGCCCGGGGTGACGGACCGGCAGGAGCGACTCCGGCGGGCGATCGAGCTGGTTCGGCATGCGCCGCACCCACCCCGGCTGCACGCGGGCGACGTGCTCGACCTGCTCGACCCGGTCATCGAAGACCTGCCACCCGGCGCGGTGCCGGTCGTCTTCTCCACCTGGGCCCTGGCGTACCTCACCCGCCAGAGACGGCAGGAGGTGCACGACCGGGTGGCAGCCCACGGCACGGGTCGAGACATCGTGCTGTTGACCGCCGAGTACCCGCACGTGATCCCCTGGGTCCCCGCTGCTCGCCGCCCGCACGTGGAGGAGGGCACCGACGCCACCCTGGTCGGGGTGGCGTGGTGGCGCGACGGGCACGCGCGCTCGGCGCCGCTCGCCTGGACCCACGCCCACGGAGCCTGGCTCGACTGGATCGGCGGCGAAGGATCGTCGTGAGCCCCTTCACCCTGCGCCGGCGGGCCGCCCGGGTGGTGCTGCTCGACAGCCGCGACCGGGTGCTGCTCATCAACGCCTCCGATCCGGCCGATCCGACCAAGCCGGCGTGGTGGGAAATCCCCGGAGGGGGGATGGACCCGCACGAGTCGAGCGCGGAAGCCGCAGCCCGTGAGCTGTGGGAGGAGGCCGGCATCCGTGACGCTCGCGTCGGCCCGTGCGTGTGGGTGCAGCACGCCCGGTTCCGCTTCGGCGGCTGGGACTTCGACCAACACGAGCGGGTGCACGTGGCCTGGCTCGACCGGCCGGGCGAGGAGCATCTCCACCAGCCCCGGGGTCTCGAGGCGCTCGAGGCGATGGCCTTCCGCGGCCATCGCTGGTGGGCGCTCGACGAGCTGCTCGACTCCGACGTGCCGCTGCTCCCCCACCGCCTGCGAGACCACCTGCCCGACCTGGTGGCCGGCGAGCTGCCCGACCCGCCCATCGACATCACCTGGCCGAGCTCGAGCTGATCCGGCCGCCACCCGGCGGCCGCCCCACGTCGCCGGATGGGTCGGCGGCGAGATGTGAACCGTCGTTCAGTTTTTTTGACCCTTGCTCTGGCCGACCGTCAGACTCGTCGGATGTTCGACCTCAGCGGCAGGGTCGCGCTGGTCACCGGCGCCGGCCAGAACCTCGGCGCCGAGATCGCGCGGGTGCTCGCCGGCAACGGCGCGGCGGTGGTGGTCAACGACCTGTTCCCCGAGCGAGCCGCCGCCGTGGCCGGCGCGATCGGCGACGCCGGTGGCACGGCGACCGCCATCGGCGCCGACGTCACCGATCTCGATGCCGTGCGGCAGATGGTGTCGGAGGCCGAGGCGCAGCTCGGCCCTATCGACATCCTGGTCAACAACGCCGGGGTCCCACCCAACCCGTCCTGGGACCTGCTGCCGTTCCACCAGACCAGCCCCGAGAGCTGGCGAACGTGGATCGACATCAACCTCTACGGGGTGCTGCACTGCTGCCACGCCACCGTCGGCGGCATGGCGGAGCGTGGCTGGGGCCGGGTGGTCAACATCGTGAGCGACGCCGGTCGCACGGGTGAGGGTCTGCTGGCGGTCTACTGCGCGGCCAAGGCCGGCGCGGCCGGCTTCAGCCGGGCGCTCGCCAAAGAGGTCGCCCCCCACGGAGTCACCGTCAACGCCCTGGCGCTCGGCACGCTCGGCCCGCCCGGCGGCGACCCCGCCCTCATCGAGCGGATGGCCCGCCGCTACCCCGTGGGCCGCATCGGGGCACCGGCGGACATCGCGCCCGCGGTGCTGTGGCTGGCCAGCGACGAAGCCTCGTGGGTGACCGGCCAGACGATCCCCATCAACGGCGGGTACGCGACCAGCTGACCCGGCTCAGCTCGAGAGGGACCGAGCCCGCTCCACGCAGGGTCGGAGCTGGTCGAGAGCGGGGGCCATGTCCTCTGCCGTCATGGCGAAGACCAGCGCCACCACCTGGTCCACACCCGCCTCCGCGTACTGCTCGACCATCTCCGGCGTGCAGCCGTTGAAGTACGGGCACACGGTGACCGTCACCTCCGAGCGGTCACGCCCCGCGGCTTCCAGCGCCCGGTCCAGCCGCTCCAGACCCTCGGGCACCTCCGCCGGCAGGCGGTTGAACGTGAACCAGCCCTGCCCCGTGCGCGCCACCCGCCGGAGGGCGGCGTCACTCTCACCCCCCATGTGCAGCGGTGGGTGCGGCGCCTGCAGCGGCTTGGGGTGCATGTTGCACGGGGGCAGCGTGTAGATCTCGCCCTGGTAGCTGGAAGGGTCCTCGCACCACAGGGCCTTCATCACCTCAAGGTACTCGTCGGTGCGCGCCCCCCGCCGCTCCCAGGGGACGTTGACCACCTCGAACTCCTCCTTCAACCAGCCGACCCCGATGCCGAAGTCCACCCGGCCGTTCGAGAGCCAGTCGAGGGTGGCCACCTCCTTGGCCGCATACACCGGGTTGCGCTGCGGGAGCAGGCAGATCGCGGTGCCGAGTCGGACCGTGGAGGTGCACGCCGCGAGGAACGACAGGGTGGTGAAGGGCTCCAGCATCCCCGAGCCCGGCGGCGCGGGGATCCTGCCGTCCGCCGAGTACGGGTAGCGCGAGGCGTAGTCGTCGAAGAGCACCACGTGCTCCGGTACCCACAGCGAGTGCACCCCGAGCTCCTCGGCCCCCCGCCCGAGAGCCTGGAGCCACTCGGGGGTCGAGAACGGATTGGCGGTGGGAGCGAACAGGCCGAAGTCCATCCGCGTTGTCTAGCGCGACGCGGGTGGCGCGATCAGACCCGCATCACCTGGCCGCCGTCGACGTTGAGGATGTGGCCCGTGATCCACGACGCCTCGTCGGAGAGCAGGAACAGGCAGGCATGGACCATGTCGTCCACCGTGCCCAGGCGCTTGAGCGGCATGCCCGACACGATGGACTGCAGGATGCCCTCGTCCACGGTGCTGCGGGTGGCCTCGGTGTCGGTGGGGCCCGGCGCGATGGCGTTCACCCGGATGTTGCGCCAGCCCAGCTCGCTGGCGAGGGTGTGGGTGATGCCGTGCAAGGCCAGCTTGGCGATCCCGTAGAAGCCGGCACCCATCCACGCCGCGGTCGACGACTGGTTGACGATCGCTCCCCCACCGCGCTCGTGCATCGACTTGTACACCGCCCGGGTGCAAAGCACCGCGCCGTTCATGTTCACCGCCATGAAGCGGTTGTAGTAGTCCCAGTCGACCTTGAGCAGGCTCTCGATCTTCATGCCGCCGTAGATCGCCGCGTTGTTCACCAGGTAGTCGACACCACCGAACGCCTCTCGGGCCGCTTCCCCCATCGCCCTCGTCGAGGCCTCGTCGGACACGTCGGTGGCCACGAACGCGGCGCGCCCGCCGGCCGACCGGATCTCCCTCGCCACCCGCTCGCCCTGCTCGGCGTCGAGCTCGGCCACCACCACCGCCGCGCCTTCTCGGGCCAGCCCTTTGGCGTAGGCCTCCCCGATGCCCCGGCCGGCGCCGGTCACGACGGCCACCTTCCCCTCGAAACGCATCACGCCCTCCTCCTGCGTCCGGCCCTCCTCGCGGGCCTGCGGCTCGGTGCGCTCACCCGGGGGCGAACGCCCGGTCGATCAGCTCGTGCAGCGCCTCCACCGGGAACGCTTCCTCGACCGCGGAACGTCCCCTGGTGTCGAGCCCGAACACCCACTGGGCGATGTAGGCCTGCATGATCCCGGAGAACAGCGCGGCCATGATCTCGGGATCACCCGCACGCAGCTCGCCGGCCTCCACCCCCTCGCGGAAGATGCCGGCCTCGAACGACATCACCTCGCGATAGCGCTCGAAGCCCGCCTCGTTGAGGCTGGCTCGAAAGGTCCAGGTCGCCCCGCCGAGCTCGCGCTCGAACAGCCGGTAGAAGTCCGGCCGTTGCCGGAAGTAGTCGAGCTGCGCGTCGGCGATCCGATGCAGCTTCCCCCTCGCCGATCCCTCCTCGCCGGCCGCCTGCTCCATCGCGGACAGCAGTGCCCGACCCTGCCGTTCGAGGACCTGCGCGAAGAGGTCGTCCTTGCCGTCGAAGAACCCGTAGAGCGCGCCGACCGAGAACTCGGCCTGCTCGGCCACCTCCTTCAAGGTGGCGTTGTGGAAGCCCTTGCGGCCGAACACCCGCTCCGCGGCGTCGAGGATGTGCTGGCGGCTCACCCGGTCCTTCTCCCGGCGGCGCTGGTCGCGAAGGGACTCGGCCGTGCTGCGGTCGGTGCGAGCCACCTCAGCGTCCCTTCGCGTCGCGGCTGGCCCTGGCCCGGCTGCGTCCCTGGTCGGCGGCATCGGCCCACATCTGGCGGGGATCGGCGCTGCGGGTAACCTCCGGGCGCACCGACAGCAGGCTGACCTTGGTGCCCCGGGGCGCGCTCAGGGCGGTGACCACCGCGTGCGCCACCGCTTCGGCCGGGATGTAGTTGAAGTCCTGCTTGATGCCCAGCCGCTCCCAGGCGTGCATGAAGGCGATCATGTCCTCGTCGGTCCAGGTGGTGTTGAACTCGCTGACCGTGGGCCCGAGCCGCACCGTGGTCACCCGGATGCCGGTGCCACCGAGCTCGACGTCGAGCCCCGCGGCGATGTACTCGATCGCCGCCTTCGTGGCCCCGTAGGTGAGCATGTGCGGGTAGGGCTGCTGGATCGAGTCGCTGCTGATGAACACCACGTCGCCGGCGATACCGGCGCGTAGCATCGCCGCGGTGGCGGCGCGGGTGCAGTAGAGCGCGCCCAGCAGGTTGGTGTCGACCGCGGCCCGCAGGCGCTCGGTGGTGGTCTCGGCGATGGCGCCCAGGTAGCCGACCCCGGCGTTGTTCACCAGCGCGTGCGCCGGCCCGAGCTCGGCCTCCAGGTCGGCGAAGAAGGCGTCGACCGACGCGTCGTCGGTGACGTCCAAGGAGTGCGGCCAGGGCGTGCCGCCTGCGGCCCGCACCTCCGCTGCGGTCTCCGCCAGGCGATCGGCGCGCCGGGCACCGATGGCGACGGTCCATCCCAGCTCGCCGAGGCCCACCGCGATGGCCCGCCCGATGCCGGCGGACGCGCCGGTGACCACCGCGACCCGGGGGGCCACATCCGTGTCCTGGCCCCAGGCGCCCGGTGGCGGCAGCTCGCTCTCGTCGTCGCTCACGTGGATGGACTCCCGTTCGAGGAACTGAACGGTCGTTCACCCTAGCGCCGGAGCGGGGCCGGGATCAGCGCCGCGGCCGGCCCTCAGCCGGCCCGGGTCAGCAGCAGGCAACCAGCGACCGGACCGCCGCCCGTGCTCACCACCGCCACCTCCGCGTCGACCTGGCGGCCGGTGGCCTGCCCGCGGAGCTGGAGGCAGGCCTCGCGCAGCAGGCCCCACCCGTGGAGACGCCCGCCGCTGAGCTGCCCCCCACCGGTGTTGAGCGGCAGCTCCCCACCGAGCGCGATGCGACCACCTCCCTCGACGAAGGGGCCGCCGTCGCCGTGCTCGCAGAAGCCGAGCGCCTCCAGCCAGAACAGCGCCAGGAAGCTGAAACCGTCGTAGAGCTGGGCCACGTCCACGTCCGCAGGGGTGAGATCGGTGCGGGCCCACATGGTGGCCGCGGCGCCCGAGGCGGCCATGGTGGTGAGATCCGGCCACTGGTGCCACGAGGGCCGCAGCCCCACGCCGGTCCCCATCGCCTCGATCCGCACCGCCGGACCGGGCAGGTCGGCAGCCCGATCGGCCCGCGACACCACCACCGCGGTGGAACCGTCGACGGGTACGTCGCAGTCGAGCAGGTGCAGGGGTGTGGCGATCGGGCGGGACGCCAGGTACTCGTCCATGGTCAGCGGCTCGGTCATCACCGCCCCCGGGGTGCGGGCCGCGTTCGCCCGGGCGGTGAGCGCGATGGCGCCGAGCTGCGCCCGGGTGGTGCCGAACTGGTGCTGGTGGCGGGCCGCGTACGGGGCCAGCCAGTGCGCGGGGGTGACCGCGTCGAACGGCAGCAGCCACTCGGTGAAGCCCCCGGCGGGGCCGACCGGCGGCGGGGCCATGATCCCGGCGCGCATCGCGGCGGCCACGGTGGACTCGATGCTGGTGCGGTACACGAGCGCGTGTGTGCAAAGCCCACCGGCCACGGCGAGCACCGCGTCGATGATCGGCTGGAGCTGGCCGGCGCCCTCGGCCCCGGCCCGGTGCCAGGCCAGCTCGAGCCCCAGGGCCGCGGCCACCTCGTCGGTGTGGGGACCGGCGTAGCCCGGCGGGCCGACACCCGCACCCGGGTAGGCGGCGATGCCGTCGATGTCGCCAGGCGCCAGACCGGCATCCGCGATGGCGGCCAGCGCGGCGTCGACGGTCAGATCGAGCTCACTGCGCATCAGCCGCCGGCCCACCGCCGACTGCCCCACCCCGGCGATCACCGCCCGGTGCTCCGGCTTGTCGCCCGAGACCCTGGCGAAGGTGACCCGGCCCAACTCGCTGCGATGGCGATCGCCTCCCGCCTCGCCCGCCAGCGGGTCGGCGACCGGCACCGCGAAGTCGTCATCGACGTGCTCGAAGCCGATGCGCACCCGGTCGCCGATCGCCAGCTCGGCGTGCTGGTCGGCGGGGCGGACCCGCAGGGTCATGCGCACTTCGGGTGCCGCGTCGAGCTCGACGATGGCGATGGTGTAGGGCACGGGCAGGTCCGGCCGCGCCGGCTGGTGGCTGACGGTCAGGCTGTAGACCCGACCCTCGGGCTCGAGGTCTCTGGGGGCGAGGGAGCGAGAGGGGCACCGGGGGCAGATCGGCCCCGGCGGGTAGAGCACGTAGCCACAGTCTTCGCACGCCGGGAGCCGAAGGACGCCTTCCCGACATCCTTCCCAGAAGCCCACGGAATCGGCCGTGACCTGGGGGCGGATCGGCCCCTGCGCTGCGCTGCCGGCATGCGTGCTCATGGTCTCCGGACGCTACCTGGCCGCGAGGCGGGCCCCGAGGTTGGCGGTTCGTGACGAGCGCTACCCAGATCGAGGCGAGCGCCGGGCGAGACGATCAGGAGGGCGCGAGCGCCTGCTGGAGGGCCCGGAGGCGTTCGGGGACCGCCCGGTACCAGACCCAGGTGCCCCGCTTCTCCCGATCGACCAGGCCCGCCTGGTGGAGGACCTTCAGGTGATGGCTGACCGTCGGTTGGCTTCGCCCGACCGGTTCGACCAGGTCGCAGGCGCAGACCTCCCCGCCCTCGGCGGAGGCGATGATCGACAGCAGGCGCACCCGTACCGGATCCGCGAGAGCGGCGAAGGTATCAGCGAGCTCCTCGGCCTCGTGCTCGCCGAGCGGGGCCTCGGCCACCGACGGGCAGCACACGTCGAGCTCGACGGCGGAGTGGGGGTGTCCGGGCACGGCGACCTCCCTCGATGGAACGGGCGACACCCGCTCATATTGACGTTCGTCGATATTTTGGTAACGTATTGATTGTCATCAATCTATCAGCCGGCTCTCGACCGGCGTGAGAGGGGAAGCGGCGATGTCCCGAGTACAGCTCGCCCTGAACGTCTCCGACCTCGACGAAGCGGTGGCCTTCTACTCCCGCCTGCTGGGTGTGGAGCCGGCCAAGCGCAAGCCGGGGTATGCCAACTTCGCGGTGGCCGATCCCCCGCTCAAGCTCGTGCTGTTCGAGACGGGCGAGGGAGTCGGCGAGCGCCTCAACCACCTCGGTATCGAGGTCGACAGCACCGACGAGGTGGTCGCCGCCACCGCCCGGCTCGACCGCAGCGGCCTCGGCACCGACGTCGAGGAGCAGACCACCTGCTGCTACGCCGTGCAGGACAAGGTGTGGGTGACCGATCCCGACGGCGCCCGGTGGGAGGTCTACACGGTCCTCTCGGACGCCGAGTCCCTCGGCCGCCCCGCCGACACGGGGCTCACGGCCGGCGTCCCGGCGTTCACCACCCCGGGCGCGCCCTGCTGCGGGTGAACGATCAGCCGCTCTCACGTCGCCTGGTGGCCGAGCTCACCGGTACCGCGTTCCTGCTGGCCGCGGTCATCGGGTCGGGGATCATGGCCACCCGACTGACCGGTGATGTCGGCCTGCAGCTGCTCATCAACGCCGTGGCCACCGCCGGAGCCCTGGTGGCGCTGCTGCTGGCCCTCGGACCGGTGTCCGGCGCGCACCTCAACCCCGCCGTCACGCTGGCGATGCTCGCCTCGGGCGCGCTCCCACGCTCGGAGACCCCGCTCTACATCGGCGCCCAGGTCGCCGGGGCCTGTGCCGGAGTGGTGGTGGCCAACCTGATGTTCGGGCTTCCCGCCATCAACACGGCCACCGTCGATCGCAGCGGCGGCGGGCTGCTGCTCGGGGAGTCGGTGGCCACGCTCGGCCTGCTGCTCGTCGTCTTCGGGGTGGTGCGCTCCGCGCCGCGCCAGTGGATCCCCGTGGCCGTCGCCGCCTACATCGGGGCCGCGTACTTCTTCACCTCGTCGACGTCGTTCGCCAACCCCGCGGTGACCCTGGCCCGCACGCTGTCGGACAGCTTCGCCGGCATCGCGCCCGCCTCGGTGCCGGCTTTCCTCGTCGCGCAGGCTGCCGGCCTGGTGGCGGCACTCGGGCTGATCCGGCTCCTGTTCCCCGCCCCCGACACGATCGCCGCGGAGCTGCCGCGCCCCTACGAGGAGGATCCCACCCGATGACCCCCAGGCCCTCGGTGCTGTTCGTGTGCGTACACAACGCCGGGCGCTCGCAGATGGCCGCCGCCCTGCTCGAACGCCACGCCGCCGGCCGCATCGAGGTGCGCTCGGCAGGCAGCGCGCCCGCGGAGACGCTCAACCCGGCGGTGGTGGAGGCGATGGCCGAGGTGGGGATCGACCTGCGAGCGGCGGGCGCCCACCCGAAGAAGCTCACCGTCGACGCGGTCGAGGCCTCCGACGTGGTGATCACCATGGGCTGCGGCGACGAGTGCCCCTTCTTCCCCGGGAAGCGCTACCTCGACTGGGAGCTCGACGACCCCGCGGGCAAACCGGTCGAGCGGGTACGGCCCATCCGTGACGAGATCGATCGGCGGGTCAGGGCGCTCGCGGCCGAGCTGCTCGAGGGCCGGACCGAGGCCGGCGCCGGCTGAGTCCGAGCTGGAGCGGGCGTCCTGGTCAGCCGAACTGGTCGAGCATGAGGTGGGCGGCCGAGTCCAGCTCGTCGCCGGTCTCGCTGATGCCCACCCAGCCGTTGACCCATCCCACCAGGGAGGAGAACCACACGTGCCCGAGCGCGCGGGTGATCCGCCGCTGCAGCGCGGGATCGAAGTCGCTCGGGAACGCGAGGCCCTGGATGCGATCCATCACGATGCCGACTTCGCGCTGGCAGTCGGCGACCTTCGGGTCGTTCGAGGAGAGGGCGGTGACCACCGCCGCGCTCAACCGCGGCTCCTTCTCCATGGCCCGGGTGGCTCGGCGCAGCACATCAACCACCCGCTCGGCGGTGGTGTCACCTCGCGGTGGGCGCACCGCGACCCGCCGCTCGAGGTCGCGCGCCCACTCCACCAGTGCCGCGGCGAGCAGGTGATCCTTCGACGAGAAATAGCGGTAGATCGTGCCCAGCGCGACGTTGGCCCGGGTGGCCACGTCGCGCATCTGCACCGCGTCGTAGCCACCTTCGGCACCCAGCTCGAGCGCGGCCGCCACCACTCGCTGGCGGCGAGCCGCCTGGCTCTTGGTGAGCTGATCGGTGGCAGTCAGGTCGGTCATGGTCACTCCGGCGAGGTTAGTGATCGCCGGTGGCCGGTCCGGGGACCGCAGCCTGCACGGCGGGAGGTCGCGGCTCGCCCGGCAGGCCGAGCACCCGCTCGGCGATGATGTTGCGCTGCACCTCGTTCGTGCCGCCCGCGATGCCACTGTGCGGTGCCCACACGAACCGGTAACCGAAGTAACCGGACCACCGGCCCTGCTCACCGTCGAGCATGCCGTGTGCGCCGAGGAGTGCCTTGGCGAGGTTCGTCGAGTGACGCAGGTACTGGCCGTAGCGGAGCTTCAGCACCGAGGTCTCCGGCCCAGGTGGCTGACCGCGGCTGAGCGCGGTCTGCATGCGGTAGCCGAGATAGGTCAGCACCGACACCGCGGTGTGGACCCGAGCCAGCTCCTGGCGGACCAGCGGATCGCTGGTCCGACCCGCCTCCCGAGCCAAGGCCAGCAGGCCGACCACGTCGTCGTCGGCCGAGGCGCTGCCGATCATGTTCCGCTCGTTGGCCAGCGTGTGCATCGCCGCTCGCCAACCGTTGCCCACCCCCGCCTCACCGCCGAGCACGTTGGCCGCGGGGATGCGCACGTCGGTGAGAAAGACCTCGCTGAAGTGCGAATCCCCGGTCATCTGCCGCAGGGGGCGGATGTCGATGCCCGGGGTCGACATGTCGAGCAGGAAGTACGTGATACCTCGATGCCTCGGCGCGGCGGGATCGGTGCGCGCCAGCAGGATTCCCCATTCACAGCGATCCGCGCTGGAGGTCCAGACCTTCTGGCCGTTGACCACCCACTCGTCGCCGTCGCGCACCGCCCGGGTGGTGAGGCTGGCCAGGTCCGAGCCCGCTCCGGGCTCGCTGAAGAGCTGACACCATTCCTCGTCACCGCGCAACATCGGTTCGATGAAGCGCTCGCGCTGGTCCTCGGTGCCGAACTCCAGGATCGCCGGCCCCACCATGGTGTGGGCCACCGCGAACGGGCCGTTGTGGACACCGAAGCGCGCCATCTCCTGGGCGAAGATCAGCTCCTGGATCGTGGTCCCCCCACGGCCGCCGTACTCCTTGGGGTAGCTGATCCCGGCCCATCCGCCGTCGAAGAGGTGTCGCTGCCACGCCCGGGCCTGGCGGTCGAGCCGGTCCCAGTCGGCGGCCAGGGTGAAGAAGCCCCGCGAGAAGTCGTCCGGATGCCCCTTGGGGATGGCATGGGTCTCGAGCCACGCCCGCGCCTCGGCCCGGAAGGCGGCCTCCTCGGGTGTGTCTTCGATGTCCACCCACAGGAATGTAACGCGTTCTAGTTCTGGTCGTGCTGCTCCGCCTTCCCTCCCGGAACCGTGGTGGCGGAGCGCCCAGGCACGGCCTCGCGCCCGCCTCCGAGCAGAGCCGGGCATGCTGTGGCATGGCCAGGCACGCCGATCCCCTGAATGCCACACCGGAGTTGCCCAGCTACGGGCGCATGCTGGCGCGGGGCTGCGTGAAGCACTGCCCGGTCTGCGGGCAGGGCCATCTCTTCCGGCGCTGGTTCACGATGCGCGAGCGTTGCCCGGGCTGTGGCCTGCGCTTCGAGCGAATCGAGGGCCACTGGACCGGCGATCTGGGGATCAACACCATCGTCAGCTTCGGGGCCCTGCTGATCACGCTCTTGGTCGGCGTCTTCAGCACCTATCCGGACGTGCCGGCCGGACCGCTGCTGCTCGCGGCGGTCGGCGTCGCCGCAGTGGTGCCGTTTGCGTTCTTCCCCTTCTCGAAGACCATCTGGCTGGCACTGGATCTGATGATGCGCCCCCTGGAGGCGGGCGAGCTCACCGACGACTCCCCCTCGCGGTCGCGGCTGCCCGATGCGCCGAACGATCCCCGGGATCGGAGCCGAGACGATCCAGCGAGGGACGGACGCTCGCGCCCGACCGAGCCCTAGAGTGCGGCCATGAGCGCCCGAGGGGGTCGGCTCGGCGGCGAGATCGCGCTGGGCACCGGAGCGACCGGGGACATCGGCCGCGCCATCGCCGCCCGGTTCGCGGCTGAGGGCGCCATCGTGGCGGTCACCGGCCGCGACCCCGCCCGAGGGGCCGGGCTCGTGGATGAGATCACCACCGCGGGCGGCACGGCCGTGTTCCGCGCCACCGACCTCTCGATCGAAGGCGAGTGCGCTGACCTCGTGGCATGGGTGGTGGAGGAGCTCGGGGGGCTCACCGTGCTCGTCAACAACGCGGCGACCAGCGAGACCACCGATGCCCCCGTGCACGACCTCGACACCACTGCCTGGGATGCCATCCTCCGGGTCGATCTCAGCGCGGTGATGTGGCTGTGCCGCGCCGCCATCGGGCCGATGCTCGACGCGCAGCACGGCGCGATCGTCAACATCTGCTCGAGCACCGCCGCCTTCAGCCCGAGGCACGCCGCGTACCTGGTGGCCAAGGGCGGGCTCAACGCCCTCACCCGATCCATCGCCCTCGACTACGCCGCTGAGCGCATCCGGGCCAACAGCATCAGCCCCGGTCGCGTCGTCCCCGACGACCACGACCGTGACCTCCCCCCGCGATCCCAGGGAGAGCTCCAAGCCATGCCGGTCACGAGGCTCGGCCGCCCCGACGACATCGCCTACGCCGCGCTCTACCTGGCGAGCAAGGAGGCGGCGTTCGTCACGGGCATCGACCTACGGGTGGACGGTGGCAGCACCCTGGCCCAGGTCGGTTCGTTCACCCACGAATGAGGGCCGGCGCCATGCACCCCCGGGTCTCGGTGAACCAGGTCTCGAGCTGGAACTGGTCGCTCGACGAAGACCTCGCCTTCTACGAGGAAGCCGGCATCGATGCGGTCGGGGTCTCCTACCGCAAGCTGGCCGCTACCGGCGATCCGATCGGCGCGGCCGAACGGCTGGTCCGGACCGGCTTGCGGGTGACCAATCTCCTGGTCCCCGGCCCGTTCACCCTGGCCGAGCCCCAGCGCTGGCCCGCGCAGCGCGAGACGGCCGGCCTGGTGATGGACACCGCACTGGCGCTGCGACCCGAGGTGGTGGTGTTCACCACCGGCCCCGCGGGCGATCTCACCTGGGAGCGGGCCGCGGATGCCCTCGCCGAGGCCATGCGGGGCACCCTCGCCGAGGCCGAGCGAGAGGGCCTGCTGCTGCTGCTGGAGCACACCAACCCGCTGCGCACCGACCTCGGATTCGTGCACACCCTCCGCGACGCCATCGACCTCGGCTGGCGGCTCGACATGGGGGTGTGCATGGAGCTCAATGCCTGCTGGGCCGAGCGGAACCTGGAGGGCACGATCGGCGCCGGGATCGACGCCATCCACCTCGTGCAGGTGAGCGACTACGCCATCGGAACCCACCGCACCCCGGACCGCCTGGTGCCCGGCGACGGCGACATCCCGCTGCGGCGGATCATCCGCCAGCTCCTCGACGCCGGCTACCGCGGGGTGTTCGACGTCGAGATCGTCGGCCCGCGCATCGAGGAGGAAGGCTACCGATCGGCCATCGCCCGCTCCGTGGCGTGGCTCGACGAACTGCTCTCGGAGCTGCTCGACGAGCTCACCCCGAGCTGAGGTAGCGCTCCCGCAACCTGCGCTTGACCACCTTGCCGTTGGGATCACGCGCCAGCTCGTCCACGAAGTCCACCCGGCGGGGCTTCTTGTAGTCCGCGAGGTTGGTACGGACCCACCCGACCACCTCGGCCTGACCCAGGGTGCTCCCGGCACGTCGTTGCACGACCGCCACGAGCGACTCGCCCCACCGGTCGTCCGGGACGCCGAACACCGCGCAGTCCACGACGTCGGGGTGCTGGTGGAGGCAGTCCTCGATCTCGCGGGGGTAGATGTTCACACCGCCGGAGATCACCATGTCCGAGGCGCGGTCGGTGAGGAACAGGTAGCCGTCCTCGTCGAGGTACCCCACGTCCCCGACCGAGAACCACCCTCCCTCGCGGTAGGTCCGGGCGGTCTTGTCCGGGTCGTTGTGGTACTCGAAGCTCGACCCGGTCGTCCGCAGCCAGATCCGCCCGCTCGCACCAGGGGGCAGCTCGTTGCCCTCGTCGTCGAGGATCCGGAACTCGTTGCCCGGGTACGGCCTGCCCACCGAGCCCGGTTTGCGCAGCCACTCGTCCGGCCCGATCGAGGTCCCGCCACCTTCGGACGCGCCGTAGTACTCCCACACCGTGCCCGGGGGGAACACCTCCATGATCCGCCGCTTCACCGGCACCGGGCAGGGCGCCGCGGCGTGCAGGACGACCCGCAACGACGACAGGTCGAAGCGGTCACGAACGTCCTCGGGCAGCTCGAGGATGCGGATGAAGTTGGCCGGCACCATGTGGGTGATCGTCACCCGGTGGGCATCGATCAGGCGGAGGCACTCCTCGGTGTCCCACCTGCGCATCACCACCACCCGGCCGCCGACCGCGAGGTGTACCTGGGCCCAGATGGCGGGGCCGGCGTGGTAGCTCGGTCCGACCAGCAGGTAGGTGTCGTCGGGCCCGATCCGCCAGCGCATGCCCATCATGGCCACCCCGGCGGCCGACCGGCGGAAGTCCCCCTCCCCGATGGCCACGCCCTTGGGCCTGCCGGTGGTGCCCGAGGTGTACAGCATGGTCGTCGGCCAGGCATCGCCCACCACCTCGACGTCGCCGTCGGGGGCGTCGGCGAGCGCGGCCTCGTAGGCGTGCTCGCCGTCGCTGCCGACCACCAGCCGGGGAACGCCGGCGACGTCGGCCAGCGCGCCGAGGAGGCCGGCCTCGGCCACCACGACCTTCGAGCCCGAGTCCGCCACGACGTGGCCCGCCTCCTGGGCCTTGAAGTGGATGCTGACCGGCACGGCGATGGCGCCGAGGCGCCCGATCCCGTGCACGGTCTCGAACCACTCCCGGGAGTTCGGCAGCATGACCGCCACCCGGTCGCCCGCCTCCACCCCGAGGGCCGCCAGCGCGTGCGCCACCCGGCGGCAGCGGTCGTCGAGCTCCCGGTAGGTGGTCTCGACCCCGTCGACGACCAGGGCCACCGCATCGGGGCGCCGCTCTGCCTGGGCCCACGGCCCGTAGCGCTCCTCCACCTCAGTGACGTCCCCCGTGGCGTCCCCGCTCATCGCTTCCCCTGACCGTTCGCCAGCCCGGCATTGCCAAAGTATGACGTGAGCGTCAGGATTCGTCCCGTGGACTTCACCGAGCCCGCCAGCGCCCAGGCGTTCCGCCGCGAGCTCCGCACCTGGCTCGAGACCCACCTCGACGACCGGTTCAGGGGCCTCGGCTACGACCTGGAGGCGGGCGAGCAGTGGCTGGCCCGCATGCGGGAGTGGAACGCGCTGCTGGCGGACGCGGGGTACGCGGCGATCGCCTGGCCGGTCGAGTACGGGGGGCGGGGCGCGGGGCTGATCGAGCAGGTCGTGTGGGCCGAGGAGATGCACCGGGCCGGCGCACCACCCACCCTCAACCCCATCGGCATCGCCAACATCGCCCCCTCGATCCTCGAGTGGGGCACCGAGGACCAGAAGCGCACCCTGCTGCCCCGCATGCTGCGGGGCGACGACATCTGGTGCCAGGGCTTCTCCGAGCCCGAGGCCGGCTCGGACCTGGCGTCGCTCACGACCACCGCCCGACGCGACGGTGACGTCTACGTGGTGAACGGGCAGAAGGTCTGGACCACCTTCGGGCACGTGGCGAACTGGTGCGAGCTGCTCGTACGCACCGATCCCGACGCGCCCCGCCACCGGGGCATCTCCTGCCTGCTGGTCGACATGACCACGCCCGGCATCGAGGTGCGGCCCCTGGTCACCATCACCGGGGAGCGGGAGTTCAACGAGATCGTCTTCACCGACGTGCGGGTGCCGGTGGGCAACCTGCTCGGGCCGGAGAACGAGGGCTGGCGGGTGGCGATGACCACCCTGGCCCACGAGCGGGCCGGAGTCGCCAACCTGCACCTCGGGGTGCGGGCCAAGATCGGCCGGCTGATCGGCACTGCTCGTGACCTGCAGGTCGACGGCCGGCCCCTCACCACCGACCCCGGGGTGCGCCGGCGCCTGGCCCGGGCATATCTCGACGGCGAGTACCTCAAGCTGCTCGCGGGGCGGGCCATCTCGGGTGCGCTCCACGGCCGGGCGGCGGGCCCCGAGTCGAGCATCGCCAAACTGGTGTGGAGCGAGCTGGAACAGGACCTGAGCCAGATCGCCGCCGAGTTGCTCGGCCCCGACGCCAACGCCGGCGAATGGGGTCGCGACCGGGTCTACACCCGGGCCCTGACCATCGCCGGGGGGACCACCCAGGTCAACAAGAACGTCATCGCCCAGCGGATCCTGGGGCTGCCGCGCGCCTGAACTGGCTCACCACCACGCGATTCCCCGCCGCCCGGCCCATTCGGGCAATTTCGCGCTGGAGAACGGCCACGATCTGCCGATAGAGAGACGTAGAGGTGGTACCCGCGGTCGCGGGTCCCGGTGTGCACGCCGCCGAATGCCGCGAACGCGGAGGTGATCGAGTGGGAAGACAAGCAAAGGCCATCGCCGGAGTCGCGGTCATCGCGCTCATCGCCGCGGTGGTCTTCCTGAAGGTGGATGCCCTCGCCGGCGTGGGGGTGCTGGTGGTGGGCGTGCTCGGCGGAGTGGTCGTCCTGCGGCGAACGGCCGATCGGGCGAGCGCTGGCGAGGGCGAGAGCAAGGGCAAGCGCGCGAAGGCGGGCACCCCGCTCGATCTGATCGGTGACACCTCCCTCCCGCTGACCTCCTCGCCCGCCGCGCCCCTTCCCACGTGGACGCCGCCCTCGCAGCTGGTGGGCGACCAGACGAGCGCCCGCGGAACCGTGTGGGACGACGGGAGCCCATCGTGGGACTCGGGTCAGTCCTGGGACGCCGACTCCTCCTGGGACGAGGGCGACGACTGGTCGGCCGGTGAGGTGGCACTCGATCGCAACCCCCTGGACGCACTCGACCGGCTCGACGAGGTCGATGTCGTCGCCGAGGTGGAGCGCATCGAAGCCCGAGGTGCGCATCTCGATGACTACACCGAAGACCTTCAACCGGTCAGCATCCAGGACCGGGCCGGCAACGACACCCTCGCCAGTCGGGTCGTCAGCCCCATCAACGAAAACGTCTCCTCGGCCGACGACATCATGGCCGCCAGCCAAGCAACCGAGCTGACCGTCGTCGCCCCGGCCGCCGCGGACAACTCGGAGCTGGCCAAGCTGCTCGCCAAGGTGCAAGCACGGCTCGCGGCCTACGAGTAGACCCACCTGCACGCGCCCCACCGCTGCACCCAACCCAGCCGCTCCACGCGGCGTACCCGTGGTCCGGCGCGTAGCATTCGTGCTGCCTACCGGAGGGAGGGTCGGTGATGAACCATCCAGCGCAGCCAGCGGGGGAGGCGGAGCGAGGCGGCAAGTTCCGCAGGCTGCTGCGGTCGTCGGCCGCCCCCGTGGACGGGCCGAGCGAATCCGATCAGGCCATCGACCCCATCACCGGCGTGCCGACGAGGGCCGCGCTCGTCCCTGCCCTGCGGCGAGCGGTCGACGAGAGCAAGTCCGAGAGCACCGTGGCGGTCCTCGCGTTCGTCGAGGCCGGTGCGCTCCGTGACGTCAACGACACCCTCGGGCCCGACGTGGGCGACGAGCTTCTTCGGCTCGCCGGCGAGCGCCTTCGGGTGATCGACGTCCCTGGGCTCGCCGTCGTCCGCTATGAGGGTGCGGTCTTCGGCGTCGTGATCCCCAAGGTCCCGAACGTGGCCGGGGCCGAGACCATCGCCCGGTTCCTGATCGAGCACCTCTCCGAGCCGTTCACCATCGGCGGGACCTCTGTCCGCATCGGGCCGATCGTCGGTGCTGCGGTGAGTACCGACAACTACGACGAGCTCGACGACATGGTGCGGGACGCATACGGGGCACTGGTCGAGGCGCGCGGTGAGGGCAACGCGGCTTTCGTCATCCACGACGAGACCAAACGGGCCCGGTTCAGCACCCGCATCGACGATCGACGCCTACAGGACGCCTTCGAGCACGGTGAGTTCGAGCTCTTCTACCAGCCCATCGTCCGCCTCGACAGCGACGAACTGGTCGGCGTCGAGGCCCTGATCCGCTGGATGCAGCCGGGCACCACCAGCCTCGGGATGCTGTTCCCGCACGATTTCCTCCCGCTGCTCGAGAAGAGCGGGCGCATCGTGGAGGTGGGGCGCTGG
This sequence comes from Rhabdothermincola sp., assembly GCF_036846205.1. Lineage (NCBI taxonomy): Bacteria > Bacillati > Actinomycetota > Acidimicrobiia > Acidimicrobiales > Iamiaceae > Rhabdothermincola > Rhabdothermincola sp. Next base: position 20,945 of record NZ_DAIUCK010000043.1, read on the forward strand.
GTGCTCAACCAGGCCTGCTGGCAACTCGCGGCCTGGCAAGCCCTCTCCCCCGACGTGCCGAAACTGTTCGTCAGCTGCAACGTCGGGCCGCACGAGCTGGCCGACCACGGGTTGATCGACGCGGTGACGAGCGCCATCACCGCCAACGGCGTCCAGCCGTGGCAGCTGTGCCTCGACATCACCGAAGCCGCGCTCCGTCACAACCGCTTCCAGCGCGACACCGTCTGGGCGGGGCTGCGCGCCCTGAGCAACCAGGGCGTCAAGCTCGGCCTCGACGACTTCGGCACCGGTGAGGCCTCGCTCAGCGTCCTGCGGGAGATGAAGCTCGACCTGCTCCGGGTGGACCGGCTCTTCGTGAGCGGGCTCGGCATCGCGCGGGAAGACCACGTGATCGTCCGGCACATCGCCTCGCTCGCGCACGACCTGGGGTGCCTGGCCGTGGCCGAGGGAGTGGAGACCGATGAGCAGGCGGGTGCCCTCCGTGAGCTCGGCGTCGACCTGGCGCAGGGCTTCCGGTACGGCAAGCCCCAGACCGCGCAGGAGATCGCGAAGCGGTTGGCGCCGGACGCGGCCAGGGGTACCGACCGGTGGGACCCGTCGAACGTGCTGCCCGGCTGACCCATGCTCGCCGGCATCATCCTGACCGTCGTCTTGATGGTCGGCGGTCTGCTGCTGGCCTGGACCGCCTGGATGCGGGCGGAGCGGGCACGGGCCCTGCCCGGCGTGGCCGCAGCCGCAGGCCTGCGATTCTCCGAGGTGGATCCCTTCAACACCCTCGCCGTACCCTTCCCCCTCTTCCGGGCCGGTGACGGGCGCACCATCCAGAACGTGATGTGGCGCGACGCGCGCCAGGGCAGCGCCAACACCCCGACGCGGGTGTTCGACTACAGCTGGTACCAGGAACACCGCGACCGCCGCGGCAGCGAGCGACGCCGCTGGCAGTACCTCAGTTGCGCGTTCGGGCAGCACAACGGGGCGTGGCCGGTCATCACGATCGAGCGCGGGGCCATCGCCGACCGGGTCGGCCGCCTGCTCGGGCTGCCGACCGTGGAGCTGGAGTCCGAGGAGTTCAACCGCACCTTCGCCGTACGTTGCGACGACGCCAAGTTCGCCACCGACCTGCTCAGCCCCCAGCTGATGGAGTTTCTCCTCACCACCGAGGGCTCGATCCGCTTCGAGACCCGCGGGCGCTTCCTGCTCGCCTCGACCAGCCGCGTCGATGCGGCACTCATGCCGGGCCTCCTCATGGTGGTCGAGCGGTTCCTGGCGCTCGTGCCCCCGGTGGTGCGTGAGCTGTACGGCAGCTTCCCCGATGGGGCGGGCACCGAGCACATGCCTGCGCCGGCCTCGGAACCGGCGTCGCCTACCAGCGAGCGATCCGGGGGTCTGGGCGGGATGTTCCACACCCGCTGGGACCCAGCACCGCAGCGGGCCTTCGAGTTCGCGCCCCCTCCGGACCTTCGCCGCGAGGGGGCCTGGGACCCCACCCCCGGCGTCGACCATGACCTCGACGGCAACGTCGTGGCGGACCACGAAGACCCCTGGGGGCCAGGCCGGCCCCTGCCCAGGTGCGAATAGCCTCCGAGGGTGGCCTCGATCCCACCCCCGACCCTCACCGCCGACGTCGCCGTCATCGGCGCGGGCCCGGCCGGCACCGCCGCGGCCATCACGCTGGCACGCGACGGTCGAGAGGTCGTGGTGGTCGACCGGGCGACCTTCCCCAGGGACAAGACCTGCGGTGACGGGCTGACCGCTGGCGCGCTTCGCCGCCTGGAGGCGCTGGGGCTGGAGCCGGCCACAGTGGCCTCCTGGACACCCGTTCGCGACGTGTGGCTGCGCGCTCCCGCCGGCCACCAGGTGCACCTCCCACTGCCCGGCGACGGGCTGTTTGCGGTGGTGGCCCGGCGCCGAGACCTCGACGCGGCGATGGTGGAGCTGACCCGCACGGTGGGCGCTCAGGTCATCGAAGGCGTCGGCAGCGAAGCGGTCAGCGCTCACGGCGACCGGGTACAGGTACGCCTGACCGACGGGCGGCGGCTCGTCGCTCGCTACCTGGTGGCCGCGGACGGCATGTGGTCCCCGGTGCGCAAGGCGCTCGGCCTGTCGGTACCCGGCTACCGGGGGGACTGGCACGCCTTCCGGCAGTACGTCCGGGGAGTGAGCGACGAGGCGGCAACCCAACTGTTCTGCTGGTTCGAGCCCGACTTCCTCCCCGGTTACGCCTGGTCGTTCCCGTTGGGAGACGGCACCGCCAACATCGGGTTCGGCATCCGCCGGGGCGGAGCCTGGCAGGTCGGTGACATGGCTCAGTTGTGGCGGGAGGTCCTCGCCCGTCCGCACATCCGTGAGGTGCTCGGCGCGGACGCCCGCCCGGAAGGCCCGCCGCGGGCCTGGCCGATCCCTGCCCGGGTCGGCGAGCTCCCCCTCACCTCGGGCCGGGTGCTCTTCACGGGCGATGCCGCGGCGGTCACCGACCCGATGACCGGCGAAGGCATCGGGCAGGCCCTGGCGACGGGCACCTGGGCTGCTGAAGCAATCCTGCTAGCCGGCCCACGGGCAGCGGAGCGGGCCCGAGCCCACTACGAGTCACGGGTTCGCCGGGAGCTGGTCACCGACCACGCCCTGTCGGCGCTGCTGGTCCGCGCCCTGCAGCATCGCAAGGGCGCGCGGGCCGCCATCCGGTTGGCCGGCGCGACGCCGTGGACTCGGCGCAACTTCGCCCGTTGGCTCTTCGAGGACTACCCCCGGGCGATCGTGGTCACGCCCTCCCGCTGGCGCCCCGGCATCTTCCGTTGCACCGGCGCTTTCCGCCAGGCGGCCTAACCTGCCGCCCGTGGGTGAGCGAGCGAAGCTGAGCGACGAGGAACAACAACGGCGGCGGCGGGCGATCCCCGAGATCTTCCCGGCCACCCCGTTCATCGGCTGGCTGGGGCTGGTGTTCGACCGCTACGAGCCCGACGAGGTGGTGGTCCGGCTGCCGTTCCGGCCCGAGCTGACCAACGACGGCACCTACTACCACGGGGGTGTGATCGCTTCGGCCATCGACACCGCCGGAGCCGCCGCGGCCTGGTCGAACCACGACTTCGACAAGGGCACCCGAGCCTCGACCGTGGCGATGACGGTGCAGTACGTGGGCGCGTGCAAGCAGTCGGATCTGGTGTGCACCGCCCGCACCGTGAAGCGGGGCAGGGAGCTGATCTTCACCGAGATCACCGCCACCGATGCCGGCGGGGCGGTGGTGGCCCACGCGCTGCAGACGTACCGCATCGTCTGAACGGTCCACACCGTCTGCGGTCTCACGGGCGAGTGGCCGGCAAACTTGACCGATCGGTCAAGTTTGTGCTCCGATCTGCGGATGCGCACACGGTTGACCGACGTCCTCGAGATCGAGCACCCGGTGATGCTCGCCGGCATGGGGGGTGTGAGCTACCACGAGCTGGTCGCCGCGGTCTCCAACGCCGGAGGATTCGGATGCCTCGGCGCCTCGGCCATGGGCTTCGACCGGATGGTGGCCGAGATCGAAGCCACGAAGGCCTTGACCGACAACCCCTTCGGGGTCGACCTGCTCACCGCCTCCCCCGGCGATCTGGTGGCACAGGTCCAAGCCATCATCGACCACGGGGCGCGGGTGTTCGTCGCCGGCCTCGGCGTCCCCAGGGACGCCATCGAGCTGTGCCACGACCACAACGTGCTGGTGGTGAACATGTGCGGCAAGGTGCGCCATGCCGTGGCTGCGGTCGAGGCCGGCTGTGACCTCGTGGTCGCCCAGGGCACCGAGGCCGGCGGCCACACCGGACAGGTCGCCACCATGGCCCTCGTACCCCAGATCGTCGACGCGGTGGGTGACCGGGTGCCGGTGGTCGCGGCCGGGGGCATCTTCGACGGTCGGGGTCTCGCCGCTGCCCTGTCGCTCGGTGCGGACGGGGTGTGGATCGGCACCCGGTTCATCGCCACCCCCGAGGCTCGGGCCACGCCCGGGTACAAGGAGACCCTGCTGCGAACCCTCGAGGACGGCACCACCGTGTCGCGCGGGTACACGGGCAAGACCTGCCGGGTGGTGGCGAACGCCTACACCCGCTACTGGGAGGAACATCCCGACGAGTTGCAGCCCTTCCCTGCGCAGTTCGTCCGATCCTGGCAGGACGGTGCGAACCACCTGGGCGAAGGCGATGAGGCGGACCCTGCCGCCGTCGACCCCGACCGTGAGTTCTTCCCGGCCGGCCAGGGTGTGGGGGCGATCACCGATCTGGTGCCCGCCGGCGAGCTGGTGCGCCAGATCGTGGCCGAAGCCGAAGCGGTGATCGAGCGCGTCGCCGCCCTCCGCTGATCCCCATCCCGAACTGTTCAGCCCCACGCGGCCCCACACCGCGCACCGATGAACAGTTCGGGGTGTGAACCGATGAGCCGAACCCCCATCCCGAACTGTTCAGCCCCACGCGGCCCCACACCGCGCACCGATGAACAG
>NZ_DAIUCK010000044.1:0-24990 GCF_036846205.1 Rhabdothermincola sp.
CGCCGTTCGCCCTCGTGCCCGCCGGCACCCCCGCCACCCGCCCGCACCACACCCACCAGGATCAGCGCGAGCTTCAGCTCCCGGGCCCACTGCACCGCCACGGGCAGCACCTGCTCGGACTCGGGCGAACCGTCGAGGGCCACCACCAACTCGGTCATGGGCAGGCCCCGGGTCACGTCGGTCCTGGGGCCGATGACCAGCACCGGGACGGGCGACTCGAGCAGCACCTGCGCGGGCATGGCGGCCATGACCGGCCGGCGGCGCAACCCTCCCGGCTTCGTGCGGATCGGGATGGCGATGATCGGGTCCGCCCGGTGCTTGGCCGCCTCGATGAGTGCCCGGCCGAGGTCGTGGTCGAGGTCGACCCAGAAGTCGACGTCGGAGCCACTCATCGACATGGCCTTGGTCTTGAGCGCAGCCTTCGAGGCCTTGTCACTGGCCTCGGTGTTGTTGACGATCACCACCCGGGCATCGCAACGCCACGCCAGGTCGCCTGCTGGCGCCAGCACCGCCCGGGCCGGGAGCGTGCCGTCGAACGGGACGATCACGTTCGCGTACATCCGAGCCATTCTGGCTCAGCTCGGCGACCCCGCGATGCGTCCCGTGCTTCCCTGCCGACCGGGGCCCACCCAGCGATACACGCTGAAGAACGACACGCCGGCCAGCGACGCCAACGCCACCCAGTACACCGCCGGGCTCGTCGCGTCCGTCCCGGCGGTGAGCAGGTGAACGGTCGCCAGCCCGTACACGAGGTAGCTCGTGAGATGGATCCTCCGCCACCACCGCTTCGGGAGACGCTTCATGAGCAGCGAGGTGACCTCCACCGCGAGCAGGAAATAGAAGGCGATCACCCCCCACGCCACCGCCACCGGGCGCCAGGAACTGGCAAATGGCACGAACAGGTCAGCCGCATCGAACTGCACGTAAGCGTCGGCCCACAGGCCGAGCAGGTGCACCCCGACGAACAGCACCGTGAGCCCGCCCAGGAACCGATGGAGATCGAGCAACCACGGGGCCTTCGGTCTTCGCCCGAGGGCCCGGGTGGACAGGGCCAGGCCCCACAGCACCGTGAGCGCAGCGAGCGCCCAGGCGACCAGCCCGCTCGAGCGGGCCAGGTGCCACCACACCTGGGTCGCGCCGAGCACCGACGTCATGCCAGGGCCCCGGCGAGCTCGTACTCCTCGAAACCGCCGACCCGCGACACGCCGCGGTCGGCGCCCACCATCAGTGCGGCCATCTGGTGCTCCACGACGATCGAGGAGCCAATGGACCTTCCCGCGATCAACACCGCCTTGCCGACCACCTCGGCGAAGGCCGCCGTCGCTCCCACGACGGACACGGTGACCAGGTCGGACTCCGCCGGGAGACCGGTGGCCGGGTCGATCAGGTGGTGGTAGCCCCGCCCGCCGACGGTCCAGCACCGCCGGGTGGTCGAGCTGGTGGCCACCGCACCCTCGGCCAGGCTGACGACCGCCCGATCGTCTACGTCGATGACCCACCCGTCCGGGGAGGGGGACGCGCCTGCCACCCGCACGTCGCCCCCGACGTTCACCGACGCGCCGTCGGCACCGGCGTCCAGGAGGTGCTCGCAGACCAGGTCGGCCGCCAGACCCTTGCCGATGCCGCCGAGGTCGATCGCCACGCCGGCCGGCAACCGCACGGTCCGGGTGGCGGGGTCGAGCTCGATGCCCACGCAGCCGGGGCACGGCAGCGGCCCCTCGATCCGGGGTCGGCGACCGGCGTGAGCCAACAGCTCGAAGCTACGGTCGTAACCCACCCGCTCGAGGGCCGGCAGGACGGTGGGATCGTAGTACCCGAACGTGTCCCGCCACGCCTCCACCGCTCGCTGGACGGCGTCGAAGGTCACCGGGCTCAGCTCCAGTGGCGTGCCGGCGACGGCGTTGAGACGGCTCAGCTCACTGTCGGGGCGGAAGCGACTCCACCGCTCCTCGAGCGCCTCGAGCTCCCGCACCGCGAGCCCCACCAGCTGCCCGGCGGCCGCGCCGACGACGATGACGTGGGCCTCCGAGCCCATGACCGGGAACTGCCGCTCAGCTCGCACGGCTCTTCGTCATCGGGGCACGAGTCGACCGCGACGAGGACGACCCCGACGAAGACAACGAACCCGACGAAGACAACGACCCCGACGAAGACAACGACCCTGAGGAAGACGACGAGGCCGAACCGGATGGCGACGTCAGTGTCCCCGCCGAGCTCGAACGTCCGGGGGTCGCCCGATTGGAGGTGGTCGATCCAGGGGACGTCGAGCTCGAGCTGGACCCGTCGTCCGGGACCAGCAGATGGCGCCGCCGGACGATCGTGGCCGGAGGGCTCGACGAGGTGGCGGGATCGTCCCCCGCCGCCGTGGACCCGCTGGAGGGGCCGCTCACGGCGAGCTGGACCGGTTGGTCGGAGGCCTGGTCACGCTGGAGGGCCATCGCCGTCATCAGGGCCGCGGTCGCGGTGAGGCTCAGGCCTCCGGCCAGGACCCGGCTGGCGGCCGCGGGGTGCCGACGACGCCGGGGGGGTGAGGAGGCTCGAGGCGAGGAAGGCGAGGTGGGAGGGACCGGAGGGCCCTGCCTCGCCGGCTCGTCAGTCGTCATCAGCGTCCCGTTCCCGTTCGATCTCGTGCTCGCGGTCGTCGTCCTCGCCGTGCCGCTCACGGTCGTCGTCGACGCGCACCCGGGTCGTCGACGTCGTCGTCGGCGACGCCGCGGCGGCGCTGCCGCCCGCGCCCGTCACGGCCGGATCGATGCTCGCCCCACCCTGCTCCCATCGATCATCCCCGGTCGCACCGGCCGGGGAGCCCGACGCCCCGGCGCCGGTGCTGCTGGCGGGCGCGGAGCCAGGCTCCACCACGTACTCGTCGACGACCACCACCCCGGGGCCGGCGGTGGTCGGCGGGACGGTGCCGGCGAGGTCGCTGACGGTCTGCGCGTCGAGCGTCCCGACCTCGCCGTCCGCTCCGGCCATCCCGAGGATCCCGAGGTTGGCCGCGACGACGGCCGCTCCGGCGGCGACGGTGAGCGCCCCGACGCCGGCGAAGGTGAGTGCGACCCGACGATCCATGCGTGCTCCTCTCGACGAGCGGCTCCGGGAGGAGCCGGCTTCCGACGGTCCGAGCGTACGAGTCGGCCTCCCAACCCCAGGCTCAGGCCGGGTTAAGTCCTGACAAAGTGCGCAGCCGGCCCGACCCTGCCGTGAGAGCCTGGTGAAATGCAGCTGCTGCTCGTCGAGGACGACGACGCGATCGCGGAGCCCCTGGTGCGGGGCCTCGAGCGGGAAGGCTTCACGGTCAGCCGGGTCAGCACCGGAGCCGATGCCATCGCCCACGACCCGGTCGACGTGATCCTCCTCGACCTCGGGTTGCCCGACATCGACGGTTACGAGGTCTGCCGCGAGCTGCGCACCCGATCCACCGTCCCGATCATCGTCATCACGGCCAGGGGCGACGAGGTCGACCGGGTGATCGGTCTGGAGCTCGGCGCGGACGACTACGTGGTCAAGCCCTTCGGGTTCCGCGAGCTGGTGGCCCGCATCCGGGCAGTGAGCCGCCGGGCGACCCTGGCTGCACCGTCGAACGGGGTGTTCACGGTGGGCCCGCTGTCGGTCGACACCCGCCGGCGGCGGGTGCACGTGGGAGGCGAGGAGGTGGTCCTGACCCGCAAGGAGTTCGACCTGCTCGCCCTGCTGGCGGAGGATCCGGGAGCGACCCGGACCCGCGACGAGATCCTCGAGCGGGTGTGGGACGCCCACTGGTACGGCCCCACCAAGACCCTCGACGTGCACATCGCGTCGCTGCGCAAGAAGCTCGGGGACCCGACGTTGATCGAAACCGTCCGCGGCGTCGGGTTCCGGCTCCGCGCCCCGGGTTGAGTCGTGCGCCGCCGCCTGCTGCTCTCCTACCTCGCCTTGACGGTGCTGGTGCTCGCCGCCCTCGAGATCCCGCTCGCGGTCAGCTACTCGCAACGGGAGCGGGAACGGCTCGAGACCAACCTGCTGCGCGACGCGTTCACCCTCGCGGCGTTCGTGGAGGACTCGCTCGAAGGGCTCCGACCGATCGACGAGCAAGCGCTGGTCGACGGCTACACGGCGCGCACCGGGGCCCGGGCGGTCATCGTCGACGCGAACGGCGTGGTGCAAGCCGACTCGGACCGACCCAGCGACGACCAGCGGTCCTTCGCCAGCCGTCCCGAGATCGCCGAGGCGCTCGACCAGCGGATCGTGACGGGGAGCCGATGGTCCGACACGTTGGGCACCGAGCTGCTCTACGTCGCAGTACCGGTCAGCTCGGGGGGGGTGATCCACGGCGCGGTCCGGCTCAGCTACTCCACCGCCCAGATCGACGAGCAGGTCCACCGCTACTGGCTCCTGCTCGGCGCGATCGCCGCGGTGTCGCTGGCCGCGGCTGCTGGTGTGGGTACCGTGTTCGCCCGGTGGGTCACGAGGCCGATCGACGACCTGCGCCAGGCCGCCGCGGCCCTCGGCGGAGGGGCGCTGGAGACCCGGGCCCCGGTCGACTCCGGCCCCCCGGAGCTGCGTGAGCTGGCTCGGGCCTTCAACGCCACGGCCGCGCGGCTCGAGCAGCTCGTGGGCGCCCAGCGGCAGTTCGTGGCCGATGCCTCCCACCAGTTGCGCACCCCCCTGACCGCCCTGCGATTGCGCTTGGAAATGATGGAGAACCACATCGACGACGTGGCGGCCGAGGACCTCGCCGGGGCCACCCGGGAGGTGCGCCGCCTCGCCCGGCTCGTCGACGGCCTGCTCACCTTGGCCCGGGCTGAACGCGGCCCGGACGCGTCAACCGCCGAGACCCTGCCCCTCGACGAGCTGCTGGCCGAGCGGGCGGCGGCCTGGGAGCCGATCGCCGCCGAGCGCGGCATCCAGCTTCGGGCCGACGGCGCAGGGCTGGCGGCCCTCGCCACCCCCGATCACCTCACACAGATCCTCGACAACCTGCTCGCCAACGCGCTCGATGTCGCGCCGAGCGGCTCGACCATCGACCTGCGGGCCGCGCCCGGAGGCCGGTCCGGCGACCATCCTGCCACCGTCGCCATCCACGTCATCGACCATGGCCCCGGCCTCACCCCGGAGCAGCGCGAGCGGGCCTTCGACCGCTTCTGGCGGGCCGGCACCAGCCGGGATGAGCTCGGGGGGAGCGGTCTCGGTCTCTCGATCGCCAGCCAGCTGGCCCGGGCCGACCACGGGGATCTCACCCTTGAGGAGGCGCCCGGGGGAGGCATCGACGCCGTCGTGCGGCTCCCCCTCGCCCGGCCAGCACCCTGAGGTCGCTCCACCTCGCGACCTGCGCAGAGGTCCTGCTGGCCATGGACGGCTTATCGTTGACCATGGCTCTCGCCGTCGTAGCCCTCCTGGTGGTCACCGCCGTGGCCGTCGCGACCGCGCTGGCCGGCCAGCGCCGCGCCTACGCCGCCCGCCGGCAGCTCGAGCGGACCGTGCGCACGGATGGCCTTACCGGCCTACCGAACCGGATGGCCATCGCCGAGACGCTCGCCGCGGCCCGGGCGCGAGCGGCCCGCAACGGCATGCACGCGGCAGTGATCGCCGCTCGCCTCCACCGGTTCGAGCTGGTCAACGAGACCTACGGTCCCGAAGTGGGCGACGCGCTGCTGCGCGCCGTAGCCACCCAGCTCCTCGAGCGGGGCCGCCCGGGCGAGGTGGTCACCCGCGATGCCGGGCCGACCTTCGTGGTCGTGCTCGACGGGATACGGGAGCGCGACGCGCTGGCCCGACGGGCCGCCGAGATCGGCGGCGCGGTGGAGGTGCCGTACGCGATCGGCCACGACCACATCCGGGTGACGCTGTTGATCGGAGCCGTGCTCGACGACGGCGCCGACCGCCCGGTAGAAGACCTGCTCGAAGACGCCGGGCTGGCGCTCGAACAGGCGGCCGGGGCCGGCTCCACCGGTACCACGATCACGATCTACGACGAGAACCTCCGGGTCGGGGACACGCCCGTCCACGCCGAGCGGAGGCTGCGCCGAGCGATCGACGAAGAGCAGTTCCGGCTCCACTACCTGCCCGTCGTCGAGCTGGGCTCGGGCCGCATCGCCGCCGTGGAGGCCAGGCTGGTCTGGGACGACCCCGACCGGGGAACGGTCACCGACCGCTCGTTCGTCGAACGCCTCCACACCACCGGGCTCCTGGTGCCCGTCGCCTGGTGGGGCCTGGAGGAGACCTGCCGCCAGAGCCGTGACTGGCAGGACCGGTTCGGCACGATCGAGCTGCGCACGATCGCCCGGGTGCCACCGAGGCTGCTGGCGCAGGCCGACCTCGCGGACCAGGTGCTGCAGATCCTCGACCGCACCGGTGCCACCCCTGACCGCCTCTGCCTCGAGATCCCCGAATGGGCGTACGGCTCCCAGGTGGAGGACTCCTGGACCCGCCTACGGCCGCTGAAGGAGGCAGGGATCCTGCTCGGCCTGGCCGACTTCGGGGTGGGCTACTCGTCGTTGCGCTACCTGCGCCGCTTCCAGCTCGACCTGTTGAAGATCGACCGGGTCTTCGTGCAGTCGGTCGGCTCCAACCGCGCCGACGACGCGATCGTGGAGCAGCTCGTGAGCCTCTGCCACGCACTCGGCATCGCCGCGCTCGCCGACGGCGTCGACACCGAGCACCAGGCCATGTTGATGCAGAGCATGCGCTGCGACTACGGCACCGGCGAGCTCTTCGGCGCACCGGTGCCCGCCGGTGACATCGACGAGTTGCTGGCCACCGGGACCGTCAGGCGCCGCCCCCCGACACCCGGCTGACGAGCTCCTCGGGGGACGAGGGCGGCGCGAACAGGTAACCCTGTGCCCGGTCGCAACCGAGCAACTGCAGCATCTCGAGCTGCTCGTCGGTCTCCACGCCGACTGCGACGACGGTGAGTCCCAGGTTGTGCGCGAGTTCGATCGTGGCCCGGACGATGGCGGTGTCCTGCTCGTCGGTGCCGAGCCCGGCGACGAGCGAGCGGTCGATCTTCACGAAGTCGAGCGGGAAGCGCTTGAGGTAGCCCAGCGACGAATGCCCTGCCCCGAACTCGTCGAGACCGATCCTCACCCCCAGGGTGCGGAGATAGGAGATGCTGGCATCGACGATCGCCTGATGGCCGAGCAGGATGCTCTCGGTGATCTCCAGGCACAGGTGGTCGGCGGGAACTCCCGACGCGTTGAGGGCGTGCAACACGTGGTTGGGAAGATCAGGATCGGCGAGCTGCCGGGGCGACACGTTGACGGACACCTCGTGCGGACCGTCCGGGAGCTGCGACCACGCCGCCAGCTGCGCGCAGGTGAGACCCAGGACCTGGGAGCCGAGGCGGGTGATCAGCCCGGTCGACTCAGCGGCGTCGATGAACTCGGCCGGAGAGAGCAGGGAGCCCGCACCGTCGTACACCCGCAGGAGGGCCTCGGCCCCGACCACCGCCTCGGACTCGACGTCGACGATCGGTTGATAGTGGACGACGAGCGACTCGTCATCGATCACCTCACGCAACCGCTGCTCCACGTCGCGCCGGCGCGAGGACTGCTCGGCCAACGCGTCAGTGAAGGTCTCGCTGCGATCGCCGCCGGCTTCCTTGGCAATCTGCATAGCGTGGTCCGCGTCTCGAAGGAGGTCTTCGGGCTCGTCGCCCGACCCCCCGAAGGCGATACCGACGCTCGCGGTCAGCTCAACCCGCGAGCCTCCCACGCGAAGGGGCTCGCGCACCGCTCCCAGCAACCGCGAGGCGACCCGCACTGCCTCGGCTGGGTCGTCGGCGTCCGGCAGCAACACCGCGAACTCGTCGCTGCGCAGCCGGGCGGTGGTGGTTCCCGGGCCCGCTGCCGCGGCGAGGCGAGAACCGACCTCGGCCAGCGCCTGGTCCGCCACGTCCTTGCCGAAGCCCTCGTTCGCCGCCCGGAAGTGGTCCAGGTCCACCAGCAACACCGCCACCGTGCCGGTCGCATCCTCCCCGCCCTGCAGCGCCCGCGCCAGCCGGTCGAGCAGCCGGACACGGTTCGGCAGGCCGGTCAGCTGGTCGGTGAACGCGCGGGCCGCGACCGCCTGCGCCGCTTCCACGCGGTCGGTGACGTCACGGCCGTTGAGCACCAACCCACCGATCGCCGGGTTGGCCCGGAGATCGCTCACGATGATCTCCAGGTGGCGCCATCCCCCGTCGGCTGCCTGCAGGCGCAGCTCGACCGGTGCACCGATCCCCTGCTCGTCCGGCCGGGCCAGCGCGGCCAGATCGGTCGGGACGTCGTCCGGGTGAACCAGCTCCAGCAGGTTCCGCCCCTCGAGCGCGCCCTCGGGGTACCCGAGGATGCGGGTGGTGGCGGGACTGGCGAACTGGACCACCCCGTCGATGCCGACCACGGCGATCACATCGCTGGTGTGCTCCACGAGGGCCGCGAACCGGGTCTCGCTCGTGCCCGCAGGTTGGTCGACACCGAGCAGGTCGGCCACGTTGCGGGCCACCATCGAGACGGCCTCGATCTCGCCCTGCTGGTCGCGGTGGGCCACGAGCACCGCAGAGACCGGCGTCGGATCGCCGTTGCCCGCGAGCAGGGTGAGCCGGCCGCGCCACCGGCCGTACTTCACCAGCGCAGGGAGGACCTTCACCTCGTAGTGACCCTTGGACCACTCGTCGAGCAGCTCGACCAGCCAGATCCTGTCGGCGGCCCGGATCGGCACGAGGGTGACGAACGCGTCGTTGGCCCACAACGCCTCGTGCCCGACGGATGCGAACACCGCCACCAGGTCCGGGGTCTCGACCAGCGTGTCGGTGAGCACCCGGGTGATGTCGGGCCCGTCTGCCGGCTCATCCTGCTGATCCTGCCCACGCCCACCTGAGCTGTCCGGGCCCGGCCCCGCAACCGGCCCGGATCCGGCCGCCACCGACCCGTCCTCGACGGGCTGGGCCGCGCCGCTCGGCCGGGCGACGGGGCCGCTCGGCGTGTGCGTCACCTCGAACACCACCGGGCGATCGTCGTCGGTGCGCACGACCAGCGTGGTGCGGTAACCGGGCCGGTTCGCGGCCACCCGGGCCAGCGCGAGCAGTGCGGTCTGATCGTCGGCCTGTACGCCGAGGGCCACGGCCTCCCGTAGCACGTCGTCCTTCGCGAACGCCGGTCTCTGACGCTGGTTGGCGACCGACAACCGCCGGTTCCACGTCGTCAACTGCCCACCCTTCGATCGAGCAGGTCCCGGTGGACGCTGCTCTCGTAACGACTGCTCTGACTGCCTCTGACCGCCTGCCCCGCCCGTCGAGGCCCCGTGGCCGTTCCGTCCGCCGGCAGCCGGCAGGCAAGACCCGGCAAGCCTAGTCGGTTCGCGACACCCGCAGGACGGCCGAGCCGGCGACCTCGCCGTCGGCCAACCGGCGCAGAGCCTCGTTGGCCTGTTCGAGGGGGTGCACCTCGATCGCGGTGCGCACGGGGATCTCGGCCGCCAGGCGGAGGAAGGAGCGCACGTCGTCGCGGGTCACGTTCGCCACGCTGCGGATCTGGCGCTCCCACCACAGCAGCTCGTAGGGAAACTCGGGAACCCGATCCAGGTGAATGGCGTTGACGGCCACGATCCCACCGCGGTCGAGGGCCCGTAATGCCGACACCACGACGTCCCCCACCGGCGCGAACGTGATGGCCGCGTCCAGTGGCACGGGTGGCAGTTCGGCGGGTCCGCCCACCCACGCGGCACCCAGGTCAAGGGCCCGCTGCTGCTCCGCGGTGGAGCGGGTGACCACGTGGACCTCGCACCCCCAGTGGCGAGCGACCTGGATCACGCAGGTCGCCGACGCACCGAAGCCGTACAGCCCGAGGCGAGCCCCAGCCGAGCCGGGCCCGAGCCCGGCCACTGCCAGCGAGCGGTACCCGATCGCACCGCCGCAGAGCAGCGGCGCAGCGTCGAGGTCGGCGAACCCTTCGGGCAGGCGGTGCACGAACTCGGCGCGGGCTGACAGCTGGGTGGCGAAGCCCCCGTCGCGGTCCCATCCGGTGAAGGTGGCCTGCTCGCAGAGGTTCTCGCGGCCCCGGCGGCAGAACCGGCACCGCCCACAGGTTCCCGCGATCCACGCCACGCCGACCCGGGTGCCCACGAGTGCCTGGTCCACACCATCCCCGGCTGCTCGCACCAGCCCGACCGCCTGGTGGCCGGGCACGATCGGCAGCCGCCGTGCCGGGAGATCACCCTCGCAGAGCTGCAGGTCGGTCCGGCACACGCCGCACGCCGACACGTCGACGATCACCTCACCCGGAGCAGGCCGGAGGTCCTGGTCCTCGACCAGCTCCAGCGGGCCGTTGCGGGCCGGGGCAGGATCGCTGAGCCACATCGCACGCCTCACGCCGCGAACGGTAACGGGCCCCTCGCTGGACACGTCGCCGTCGTCAGAGGAACGCGAAGGGGACCGGCCTCGCGGCCGGTCCCCTCGATCTCCCCCCGTGGTGCTCGACGCCGGTCAGAGCGCCCAGCAGTTGAACCGCACGGGCTCGTTGCGCAGCGCGTCGCGCACGCCGTCGTAGACGGTCCCGTCCAGGATCAGGCCCAGGTGGCCGACCACCCGCAGCCAGCACTGGTCCTGGACCTTCACGTTCTCGGCCCCGTCGCGCAGGGTGGCGTTGGTGACGGGGCGGACCAGCTCGTCCTGGGCGGTGTAGATGTTCGTGTACTTCACCGGGGCGATCACGTCGGGCCCGGCGTTGAGGTCGTTCAGGAACGCTGAGCCGATCGCCATCTGCTCGCAGGCGACGATGCCGATGCAGCTCCCGAGGCCCAGGAAGTCGGCGATGTTGGCCACGTAGGTGCCGTAGTGGGGAGCGCCGAGGCTGATCACCCGGTCGACCTTGGCCGAGCCACCCAGGTACTTGACGTAGTACCGGGCGACCAGCCCGCCCTGCGAATGGCCGATGAGGTCGACCTTGGCCGAGCCGGTCTGGGCACGGACCTGATCGACCAGCGTCGCCAGGGGCCTCGAGGTCTGGCCGATGTCGCCGAGGCCGAGGCCGGGCAACTCGTAGATCCAGACCTTGTAGCCGTCGTTGCGGAGTCGGGCCGCGAGCGGCTCGTTGGCGATGGCAGGGGAGAACGTCCCCGCCACGATGATGACCGGGTCTTTGGTCGTGGTCGCTCCGGCGGTCGCCGCGAACGGGGCCCCGATGCCGAGCAAGGCGAATACGAGCGCGAGCACGATGAGCGTGCGGCGGTGACGACGCATCTGTCCTTCCTCCAGATGCCGCAGGAGCGGCGGTCCAGGGCCACCCCTCCCATCGCCCAGGGTGACCGTAGTCACACCCTAGAGGGAGGGGTCTTCACCTGTCAACGCGCAGGGTGGCACGCTGTCACCGTGCGCGAGTTGAGCTTGGTGGTGTGCGACGACGACGACCTCGCGGCCGCCGCCATCGAGGCGGCCGCCGAGGCACAGGGCTACACGATCGCCGGACGAGTGGCGAACGCCGTCGACCTGCTGCGCCTGCTCGCTCACGTGCACCCGAGCGTGGTGGTGGCCCGCCAGGAGCTGCCCGGAACCACAGGCCTGGACGCGGCGCGCGAGCTGCAGTCCCCGACCGACCACGACGGTGCCGCCGCTCCCCAGGTCATCCTCACCAGCTCCGCACCGGACCTGGAGCTCCTCGCCGCCGACCCCTCCGTCAGCGAGGCCGTGCCCTGGGGTGATCTGCCCACGCTCGAGCAGGCGCTCGTCCGGCTGCGTGAGCAGATCCTGACCGGAGAGCGCCGCCGGGGCGGCGACCGCCGCTCCGGCGAGGACCGCCGCAAACGCCAGGACTGGACGAAGGTGTTCGCCGAGCGCCGCAGCGGCCAGGACCGCCGCCGCGGGGACCGCCGGACGGGGGGTTGACGAGCGCTCGGCGCTCAGCCGGTGCGCCTGCCGGCCCGCCGGCGCACCAACAGCAGGGCGGCGATCACCACGGCCAGGATCACCGCGGCCAGCGCGGCCCGGCGCGAGCGGCGCCCCGCCCCATCGGCGTGCTCGACGGAGCCGCTGGTGGTGTCGACGTAGACGTCCTCGGCCGGGGTGCTGACGATCACCTCGTCGACTGTCGGGAGGAACTCGACATCGGCCTGGTCGGTGTGCACCACGATGTCGTCGCCCCGGGGCGAGATCTCCACATCGGCCTCACCCGTGTGCACGACCACCTCGCCTCCCACGACCTCGACCTCGACGCCGTGGGGCAGGTCGACTCGCTCGACCCCCTCGGGCCCCGCCGGTCTGGTCGGGGGTTCGAGGAGGGCGTCGACCGGCGCCGGCTCGTCGTCAGGAGGCGGCGGCTGGCGGCGACGCGAACGTTGCGGGTCGTACTGCGGCATCAGGGGCTCCAATAGGCAAGATGCGCTCGAGGACGGCCTCGAGCTCCGCGGCGGCCTCGGGCGCTCCCGGCCGGTGCCCGAGCGCGTGGATCGGCAGCGACTGCGCGGCCGCTTCGGCCACCGCGGCTCGCAGGTGGACTGGCGGGAGCACTTCGTCGCCGTACTGCTCGACGAGCTGGTCGTGCCAGTAGCGGGCGTCCCGAGTGCGGCCGAGGCGATTCACCGCGATGCCCGCGATGGTGAGCGCGCCGCCCCGGCGCTGACTGATCCGGTGGATGGTGCGCGTGATCTGCTGCACCCCGTCCGAGGCCCAGGCCGCGGGCTCGGTGACGATCAGCGCCCGGTCGGCCGCGAACAGGCCGTTGACGGTGAGCAACCCGAGCGACGGCGGGCAGTCGATGATCGCCAGCTCGCAGGCCAAGCCCTCCATCGCCACCTGGAGCCGGTCCTGGGCTCCGACCGGATCGGTGGCCAGCTGAGGTTCCCGGGCGGCGAGCGCCGGCGAGCTGGGTGCCACCAGGGGGAGCCGGCCGAGATCGGCCGGCCAGCCTGACGGACACAGCACCTCGGTGAGCACACCTGGGCGCTCGGCCTCGAGGGCCCGATCGACGGTGACCGCCGGATCCCACACAGCCAGCCCGGTCGTGGCGTTGGCCTGGGGGTCGAGGTCGATCACCACCACCTGCCGGCCGGCATGGGCCGCCGCGGAGGCCAGCCCGAGCGCGATCGTGGTCTTGCCCACACCGCCCTTCTGGTTCACCACGGCGATCGTCGTGCGCCCGGACATGGGATTCCACGGTAGTGCAGGAATACGCGGCGCCGCCCACGCCTTGAGGACCTACGTGACCGAGCTGAGAACGGGCGACCCGGCACCGGACATCACCCTCCCGGACCAGCACGGCAAGCCGGTCGCGCTGCGTGACCTGCGAGGGCGCTGGGTCGTCGTCTACTTCTACCCTGCCGACGACACCCCCGGCTGCACCGCGGAGTCCTGCTCGTTCCGGGACGCCTACGAGGACTTCACCGACGCCGGCGCCGAGGTGATCGGCATCAGCAGCGATCCCGTGGACTCCCACCGGCAGTTCGCCGAGAAGCACCGGTTGCCCTTCACCCTGCTGGCCGACGTCGACGGCACGGCCCG
Source organism: Rhabdothermincola sp. (assembly GCF_036846205.1). Taxonomy (NCBI): domain Bacteria; kingdom Bacillati; phylum Actinomycetota; class Acidimicrobiia; order Acidimicrobiales; family Iamiaceae; genus Rhabdothermincola; species Rhabdothermincola sp. The sequence continues at coordinate 13,445 of NZ_DAIUCK010000044.1, forward strand.
CAAGGCATTCGGCGTGGGGCGGACCTTCGGGCTGCTGCCCGGTCGGGTCACCTACGTGATCGATCCCGAAGGCACGATCCGCTCGGTGTTCAGCTCCCAGTTCCGCCCCCGCAGGCACATCGACCAAGCCCTGGCCACGATCCGCTCCGGCACCTGAGCCTCACGGCCGGCACGGGCGAGGGCCCGCCGCCGCTACCGTCGGTCGCCATGAAGGCCGTCCAGACGTTCACCGTCGTCTCTCAGCTCCCGCCCTCGCTGGAGCCGCTACGGGAGGTCGCCCTCAACCTCGGCTGGAGCGACGACGAGCGGGCGCAGGACCTCTTCCGCCGGCTCGACCGCGAAGGCTGGGAGCTCGAGGGCCAGGACCCGGCCCTGATGCTGTCGACCATGTCCACCGAGCGCCTCGAGCAGCTCGCCGCCGACGCGGCCTTCACATCGTTGGCTACGACCGTCCATCGCGAGCTGCGCCGCACCCTCGACGAGCCCCGCTGGTTCCAGCACCGCGAAGGCTCCCCGCTGCGATCCGTGGCCTACTTCTCACCGGAGTTCGGCATCGCGGCCGCGCTCCCCCAGTACTCCGGGGGTCTGGGCGTGCTCGCGGGCGACCACCTGAAAGCCGCTGACGATCTCGGACTGCCGCTGATCGGCATCGGCCTGCTCTACCGGCACGGCTACTTCCGCCAGGAGCTCGACGCCCGCGGCTGGCAGGTCGAGCGCTTCCCCCGGCTCGACCCCCGGGCCATGGCGCTCTCGCCGGTCAAAGACGTCACCGTGACGGTCGAACTCGCCGGCGTGCCGGTGCACGCCCGCCTCTGGCAGGCCCAGATCGGGCGCATTGCGCTGTACCTGCTCGACACCGACATCGACGACAACGACGACTACAACCGCCTGGTCTGCGACCGTCTCTACGGTGGCGGCCCGGAGGAGCGCATCCGCCAGGAGCTCGTCCTCGGCGTCGGCGGGGTGCGGGCCCTCGAGGCGCTCGGAGCCCGTCCCCAGGTGTTCCACATGAACGAGGGCCACGCGGGATTCCTGGCCCTGGAGCGGATCCGCCGCCTCATGCTCGAGGAGGGTCTCTCCTTTGCGGAGGCTCGGGCCGCCAGCCGGCCGGCGACCATCTTCACCACTCACACCCCGGTCCCCGCCGGCATCGACCGGTTCCCGCGGGAACTGATCGAGAAGTATTTCGGGAACTGGTGCCACGAGCTCGGCGTCACCCTCGACGAGCTGATGGCACTCGGTCACGAGCCGGGCACTCCCGAGGGCGAGGTGTTCAACATGGCCACCATGGGTCTGCGGCTCGCCGGTCGCTCGAACGGGGTGGCGAAGCTGCACGGCGCCGTGAGCCGGGCGATGTTCGCTGGGCTGTGGCCCCAGGTCCCCCTGGCCGAGGTCCCCATCACCTCGGTCACCAACGGCGTGCACGCCCGGACCTGGACCTCGACCGGCTTCCGCAGCCTGTACGAGAAGGTGCTCGGGGTGGACTGGCCGCAAGCCGACGCGACCGCGTGGCGAGCGATCGAGGACGTCCCGGCCCGGGAGCTGTGGAAGCTGCGCTGTGCCAACCGGGAGCGGCTGGTGAGCTACGCCCGCCACCGACTGCGCCAATCGGGCCTGCGGCGTGGGCTGTCGGAGCCCCAGGTGGCGTGGACCGAGGAGGCACTCGATCCCGATGTGCTCACCATCGGCTTCGCCCGCCGCTTCGCCGCCTACAAGCGGGCGGTGCTGCTGCTGAGCGACCCCGAGCGCCTGCGGGCCCTGCTGCTCGATCCCGAACGCCCCGTGCAGCTCGTCTTCGCCGGCAAGGCGCACCCGGCCGACGAGCAGGGACACCACCTGCTCCAGATGATCGCCAACACCGCAGCGGACCTTGACATCCGCCACCGGCTGGTGCTGATCGAGGACTACGACATCAGCGTGGCCCGCATGCTGGTCCAGGGCGCTGACGTCTGGCTCAACACGCCGCTGCGCCCGAACGAGGCGTGCGGGACCAGCGGCATGAAGGCGGTGTTCAACGGTGGGCTGAACTGCTCGGTGCTCGACGGCTGGTGGGACGAGATGTACGAGCCCGACGTGGGCTGGGCGATCCCCTCCGTGGAAGACGAGCCCGACATCGAGGCCCGCAACCGGTTCGAAGCAGCTGGCCTCTACAGCATCCTCGAACGCCAGGTCGTCCCGCTGTTCTACCGGCGCGACGACGACGGCGTTCCCAACGACTGGGTCAAGCGGGTCGCCCGCTCGATCTCCCGGCTCGCCCCCAAGGTCGAGGCCAGCCGGATGCTGCGCGAGTACGTCACCGAGATGTACGAGCCGGCAGCCGTGCACTCCGAGCACCTCTCGGCGGGAGGCTACGAGCGGGCCAAGGCCCTGGTGCGCTGGCGCCACCATCTCGACCGGGCCTGGCCGTCGGTGGCCGTGCGATCGACGACCTACGAGGAACTCCCGACCGAGCAGGGCGCGTCCTACCTGGTCACCGCGCAGATCGTGCTCGGCGAGCTCGAGCCCGACGACGTCACCGTGCAGCTCGTGTACGGGGAGGTGGATCTCGAGGACGAGATCCGCCAGCCCCGGGTGGTCGCCATGGACCTCGCGGGCGACGGGGAGCACCCCGGGTGGCGGCGCTACCAGCACGAGATCGACTTCGACCGCGCCGGCAACTTCGGCTTCACGGTGCGGGTCGTTCCCTCGCACCCCGACCTGCCGAACCCAGCGGTGCTGGGGCGGGTCGCCTGGGCCCCGCATCCCAGCTCCCAGGCGGTGCATCCCTGACGGCCGGGCGCTCAGCCTCCTCGCGACGAGGGGGTGCGATCGGCGCCGCCGCACTGGAGCAGCTTCTGGCAGACCTGGGTGATCGGCACCGCGAAGTGGATCTCGCCGGGGTCGAAGCCGAGCGGCTCGTAGGCCAGTGACGCCACCCCCAGGACCTTGCCGTCGACGGTGACGATCGGCCCGCCCTGGAAGGCCGGCCCCAGCGGAGCGGTGTGCTGGAACCCGGCCGCTGACTGATCGATCACCACGCCCGTCGTCAGGCTCGCGCCGGCGCCGCCGAGCCCGCTCACCGGGAAGATCCGCCCACCGAGCGCCTTGGCCGCGGCGTCGTTGCTTATCCACTCCAGCACCTGCACTCCGCCCTTGGGCGCCCGGATCAACGCCAGGTCGCGCTCGGGATCCCAGTTCCAGACCTCAGCTCTCGTCTCCTCGGTGCCTTTGCGAATGGTGACCTCCGGACCGGGCGTGACGGTCGCGGCCTTCACCGTCGTGTACGAGGTGACGAAATAGGTCTCGCGGTCGTCGCTGATGACCGCGAAGGCGGTGCCGACCGCCGGCCGCCCCTCCTCATCGAGCGTGGCCACGCTGTAGACCGCCGGGGAGAACAGCTGGGCGAGCTGGAGCACCTGGGTCTCGGCGAGGAAGCCCTGCAGCGGGCCCAGCGCGTCGTTGATGTCGGTGAGCGCCTGCTCGCGCAGCTGCTCGATCGACGCCTGCGCGTCCGCTGAGCGCTCTTCGAAGTTCTCCGTCGTCGAGCGCAGATCGCTCACCTGGCTGTTGAAGTTGGCCCACCAGAACGCGCCGCTCGCACCGAATGCCACGCCCGTGAGAGCGAAGATCAGCATCCACAACAGCACCGACCGGGTGAAGATCGGGAAACGCACCGAGTTGCGGGCCGCGTACCGCCGGGCCTTGTCCTCCTGACGCCACGCCCGTCGCCGTTCGCGGCGCGACATCACCTCGGCGGCCGCTGGCTGGCCGCCGGTCACGTTCCCGGTCCCGCCCGGGGGCACCGGTGGCTGCGAGCCGGTCACCGGCTCGGCGTCGATCACCGGCTTGGTGAGATCGAGCGGGCCGGTCGTGCCACCCCGGCGATCCTCGCTCCCGCCGCTCATCGGCCCCCACCCTCTCCGATGGTCTCCGTCACCTCACCGGTGCCGTTGCTCATGCCCATCTCGCGCCTCCCCGTGCCCCGGCCTCAACGGCCGGTGGTGGTGGTCGTCGCCGGCGGTTCCGCCGGCATCGTGGTGGTGGTCGTGGTCGTGGTCGGGGCGGGCAGCGACGGTGTGCGCACACACGGGCCACCACAGTCGACGGGCAGTTCGGCCGGCGCCCGCCGCAGCGGTCGGCGGACCGTGCCCCCCTCGCCCTCCCCACGAGGTGGCGGCAGCGGTCCGGGCACCGGGAAGTCGAGCACCGGGAGCCCGTCGTGCGCTGGTCGCATGAACGCAGCCCAGGTGCGAGCCGCGGTGTCGCCGCCGAACACGTTCCCCAACGAGCGCTGACCGTCCGCGTGCCCCATCCACACCGCCGCCACCAGCTGCGGGGTGTAGCCCACGAACCAGATGTCGGTGTTGTTGTCGGTCGTGCCCGTCTTGCCCGCGGCGGGCCGCCCGATGTTGGCCCGCCGACCGGTGCCCCCGTCGATCACACCCCGCAGGATGTCGGTGGTCGTGTCCGCGATCGCCGGATCGAGCACGGGCGTCCCGCCGGGGACCGTGTTGTCCTCCAGCACCGTCCCGTCGGCCGCCGTCACCTTCACCACCGGCGTGACGTTCGGGCGCACTCCGTGATTCGCGAGGGTGGCGTAACCCGTGGCCATGTCGAGGGGCGACACGCTGTACTGCCCGAGGGTGATGCGGGAGGTGTAGGAGCCATCCGGGGTGATCCAGGTCGTCACCCCCAGCCGGTTCGCCATCTCGGCGATGCGGTTGGGTCCGACGTCACGGGCCAGCTGGACGAAGTACGCGTTGCTCGAGGCCGCGGTCGCGGTGCGCATGTCGCCTCCCGTGCCGCCGAGCGGCTCGCAGGGCACGTTCGCCCGCCGGAAGCAGCCCGGTTCGTTGTAGGGGCCACCCGGATAGGTGGTGGAGGGCCCGAACCCCTGTTCCAGCGCCGCGGCGATGGTGAAGGTCTTGAACGAAGAGCCCGCTTGCATGCCGGTCTCGCCGCCGAGACCCAGGTTCACCTGGCTCACGTTCCAGTCACGGCCTCCCACGAAAGCCTTCACGAACCCGGTGGACGGCTCGACTGCCACCAGTGACATCTCCCGTGGGTAGGAGGTGCCCGCCAGCGCGTCGGACACCGCTGCCTCCGCCAGGGACTGCAGGCGAGGGTCGATCGTGGTCTCGATCCGCAGCCCGCCCTTGAACACCTGCTCGTCGCCGTAGCGCTGCTCGAGGTACCGGCGCACGTAGTCGACGAAGTACGGGTAGGCCGACGCACCGGCATCGGTCTGGGGGAACACCAGCGTGGCGGGCTGCCCGTCGGGGGGCCACCCGAAGCCCAGGTGCCACAGCTGCGCGGGACGGGCCTCGTCGTACTGCTCCTGGGTGATCAGGCTCAGTTGCAGCATGTCGGCGAGGACCTGCTGGCGGCGGGTCTCGGCCACGAAGACGTTCTCCCGGGGGTTGAACTTCGACGGTGAGGGGATGATGGCCGCGAGCGTGGCCGCCTCCGACAGGTTCAGGTCGCGGACGTTCTTGCGGAAGTAGGTCTGTGCGGCCGCGCCCGCGCCGTACGCGCCGCTCCCGAAGTAGACCCCGTCGAGGTAGCGGTAGAGGATCTCCTCCTTCGCGGCCCGCGCGGAACCGAGCTGCTCGGTGAGCTCCCGCTCCACGCGGGTCGCCAGCAGGGCCTCGTTGAACTTACGCGAGAACGTGCGCTCCGGCGAGAGGTAGGCAGCTTTCACGTACTGCTGGGTGATCGTGGAGCCGCCCTGCACGACCTCGCCCTGCTCGTAGTTGGTGAGGGCGGCCCGCACGAGCCCCTCGGGATCGATGCCCTTGTGCGACCAGAAGCGATGGTCCTCGGCCGCCACGGTGGCGTCCTTCAGCACCTGAGGAACGTCCTCCCGGGACATGGGCACGGTGAGATCGAACTGGCGGAACTCACCGATCTGGTTGCCCTGGCTGTCGTAGACGTAGGACGGCTGGGCCTGGATGCGAGGGTTCTCCTCGGGCACCGTTCCCGGAAGGTTCCCGAACAGCAGCAACCCGAACCCCGACGCCGCGGTGGCCACCGCCAGCACCGGGAGGCCGATGACCATGACCACGAGCACCCGCAACGCCACGCGCACGCCGCGGCGCCAGCGGGGTCTGCGCACCGCGGTCATGTGACGCGCTGGTAGCGGCACCCGTCGGTGCCGCTCGCGGGTCGGAAATCACGGGCGGGGGTGGACAGCTCGATGGTCGGGCCGGTCGCGGTCCGGCGCTCCTCCTGCCAGCGGCCGTCGACGTACACCTGGTAGCTGGTCGCGCAACCACGCAGGAAGGTGCGGTAGGTGCCGGCAGGGAGCACCCCACTGTGGGGAACCGAGAACTCCTCGCCGATCGGGAAGTCCGGCACGTCGATGCCGGTCGGCGTGGTCGTGGTCGGCGCTCGGGGCCCGCAGCCGGGCAGCGTCACCCGGGTGCTGAGGTCCTGGGTGGACACCGTCGCCGCGTGCTGGCCCTCGCGGGTGCACACCAGCCGCCAGGTCGCGATGCCGTCGCGACCCGTGGTCGTGGTGGGATCGCCGTCGAGGCGGAACCCGCCGTCGAGCTCCACCCTCACCTGGGTGCCGGGAATGCCCTCCCCCGTCACGATCCCGTTCTCGTCGACGGACTGCTGGGTGTAGAGAGCCCGCAGGGTGACCGGCTCGCCGACCCGGGGCTCGGCCGAATCGAGGACCGCTTGCAGCTGGCGGCCGTCGAAGCGCGACAGGCGGATCTCGAGGTCCGCACGACCGCCGGCCGCGGCCAGGAACGTGGCCGCCGCCTGCGTCGACGCCAGCGAGGGCCGCAGCCAGGCCCGCACCCGGAAGTGGCCACCGAGCAGGCCGGAGACGGCGAAGGTGCCGTCATCGGCCGTGGCCACATTGGTCGATGCCACCCGGTCGCCGACCACCCGCTCCACGCGGACCGTGGCGCCGCCCACGGGACCGTCGGGCCCGCTGACCGTGCCCCCCAGGCGCGCGGTGCCCCCGAAGAGCGGCGGTGCGGGACTGCCCGGACGCTTGCCCTTCACGGGCAGCAGCACCGCGGTGCGGGTGTCGGGCACCACGAAGCCGTCCGGCACGCTCACCGGCGTCACGTCACTCGGGTGCGGCGCGAGCACCATGGCGGTCGTGGTGGTGGTCGTGGTGGCCCGGCCCGCCCCACCCGAGCACGCGCTGACCGCGGCGATCGCGAGCGTGATCGTCGCGACGGCGAACCTCGAGCGGCGAGGCGAGTCGTGGGTTCGATCGAGATGGATCATCGGCAGTCGGTCGTCACCCCCGCCCGATGGGCAAGGGTAGAACGATGCCATCTCCGAGGGTCGGATACGTGGCGCGCCAGCGATCCCGCGCCGGCAGCCGAAACCGCGTCGAGCCCGCGTAGGGAAGGGATCAGCGAAGGACTCGGGGCTCGTCGCCCGTGAGGTCGATGATCACCGTGGGCGCCATGGCCGACTGGAGTTGCTCCCACGCCTCGAGCGCGGCCGCGTGTTCCCGGCGAGCCAGCTCGAGGTGCAGCTCGGCGGTCGGCACGGCCCGTCTGCGAGCACGGAACTCGGCGAAGGAGCTGTAGCCGTGGCGACGCAGCAGCGCCTCCTCACGGGCCCGGGCCACCTCGAACGCCTGGCGGGCCTGCTTAGCCTTCGGTGTGGCCAGCAGCCCGGCCTGGGCCCAGAGGACCTCGGCGTGAGCCTGCTCGATCACCCGCACCTGCTCCTCCCCGCCTCGGGAGGCTTGCGCAGCCTGTACCTCGCGTTCGGCGTGAACCAAGTGAGCCTTGGCACTCGCGAGCCGCTGGAGCACCTCGACCACTTCGCGATCGCTCGGCCCGACGCGCAGCTCGGGGTCGTCACCGATCGATCGCCACGTGTCGATGGTCGCCATCGCCTGCCCCTCTCTCGTGGCGCCTGGCACACATTCTGGCTGCGCGGCGCGAAGCCCGCAACGGGCAGCGCCCGCCCGAGGCGCTAACCCCGCGCGGGCCGCGCCCCGCGAACGAGACGCCCAGGTCGAGCACCGGTGTCCTCCCCCTCGGCCATGACCACCTCACCCGCGTTCACCGTGGCCACGTACCCCTCGGCGCGCTGCACCAGGCGTCGGGCGCCCCCGGGCAGGTCCTGCACCAGCTCGGGCCGCCGGAGCTGCAGCCGATCGAAGTCGATGAGGTTCAGATCGGCCTTCAGTCCCGGCCGGAGCCGGCCCCGATCGCCCAGCCCGTAGAGGTCCGCGGTAGCACCGGTGATCTTGTGCACCGCCAGCTCCAGCGGGAGCCGAGGCCCGCGCTGACGGTCGCGCACCCAGTGGGTGAGCATGAACGTGGTGCTACTGGCGTCGCAGGTCTGCCCGACGTGCGCTCCGCCGTCGCCGAGACCGAACGCCGTGACCGGGCTGGCGAGCATCTCGTAGGTGGGATCGAGCGAGCCGTCCGCGTAGTTCAGCACGGGCGCGTTCAACAGCTCCCGACCCTCACCCGAGCGCAGCAGGTCGTAGAGCTTCTCCCAGGGCGACACACCCTCGCGGGCCGCCTGCGCGGCGACGCTCGACTCAGGTGGGGGTTCGTAGTCGGGCGGGTCGCCCATCGGGAACACGCGGGTGGGACTCATGAACCCGGCCACGATCGGATCGTCGCCCATCGCGGCCATCTCGGTGACGAGGCGCTGGCGGCGGTGCGGGTCCGACAGCAGCGAGACCTGCTCGCGTATCGGGCGGTCGGCGAGCTCCTGCCAGCTCGGCACGAACATGAACGGGTGCAACGTGGACAACCCGAGCAGTAGCGAGACCGTGCGAGCGTGCACCTGGGGCCGCACCACCGCACCCTCGGCCGCGGCCTGCGCCGACAGCTCGAGCATACGCTGCCAGTCCTGTGATGCCTGGTGGTTCTGGCTCAGGGCGAAGCACACCGGCCGGCCGGTGCGGGCCGCCAGCCTCCGCATCCAGGCCATCTCCCGCTCCGGCGCGTCGAGGTCCTCCCCCATCACCCCCGCCGGCGCCAGCTCGAACACCCCCGCGCCCGCGGCCCGGAGGGCGTCGCCCAGGCCGAACAGCTCGTCCTCGGCCGCGAACGTGCCGGGCACCGGTCGGCCGTCGACGGCCATGTGCATGATCGTGCGGGAGGTCGAGAAGCCGAGCGCCCCCGCATCGAGACCCTCCAGGACCAGGCGGGCCATCGCCGCGATGTCCTCGGGGGTCGCCGGCTGGTTGTCGGCACCACGCTCGCCCATCACGTAAGCCCGGATCGCGCCGTGCGGCACCTGGGTGCCGACGTCGAGCGCATGGGGTACCGCGTCGAGGAGCTCGAGGTACTCCGGGAAGCTCTCCCACCCCCAGCGGATGCCCGCGTGCAGCGCGGTGCCGGGGATGTCCTCCACACCCTCCATCAGACCGATCAGCCACTCACGCTCGGAGGCCCGCACCGGGGCGAAACCCACCCCGCAGTTGCCCATCACCACCGTCGTGACCCCGTGCCAGCAGCTCGGGGTGAGCAACGGGTCCCACGTGGCCTGGCCGTCGTAGTGGGTGTGGATGTCGACGAATCCGGGGGTGACGAGCAAACCCTCGGCGTCGATCACCCGGCGGGCTCGGCCCTCCACTGAGGGACCGACCTCCGTGATCACCCCGTCCGTGACCGCGACGTCGCCGTGGTAGGCCGGCGCCCCGGTGCCGTCGACGATCGTGCCCCCCCGGACGATCAGATCGTGCATGGACGTTGTGTAGCGCCCCGCGGCGAGCGAGTCCACCGGATCGCGGTTCGCTCCCCGTCGTTACGCTGGCGGTTCGTGCCCACCCCCGTCGCCGTCGTGCTCCTCTCCGGGGGGCTCGATTCCGCCACCTGCCTGGCCATCGCGCAGACGGAGGGCTTCGAGTGTGTGGCGCTGAGCTTCCGCTACGGCCAACGGCACCACGTCGAGCTCGCCGCGGCGGCCCGGATCGCCGAGGCCGCGCAGGTTGAGCACGTCGTGATCGACATCGACCTGGCTGCTTTCGGAGGGTCCGCCCTCACAGACCGCCGCCTCGCCGTGCCGAAGCAAGCCTCGCTCGATGCAGCACCCGTCGCCACCGGGGCGCAGGGCGGCGAGCGCATCCCCATCACCTACGTGCCCGCCCGCAACACCGTCTTCCTCTCGCTGGCGCTGGCGCTGGCCGAAGTGCGCGGCGCACACGACATCTTCATCGGCGTCAACGCGCTCGACTACTCGGGTTACCCGGACTGCCGGCCCGCGTACATCGAGGCCTTCCAGCGGATGGCCAACCTGGCCACTCGAGCCGCGGTGGAGGGTTCGCCGGTGACCATCCACACCCCACTGATCCACCTCACCAAGGCGGAGATCATCCGCCGCGGGATCGAGCTCGGCCTCGACCACAGCACGACCATCAGCTGCTACGACCCCACGGGCAGCGGAGCGGCGTGCGGTCGGTGTGACAGCTGCCTGCTGCGGGCCAAGGGGTTCCGCGAGGCGGGGGTGAAGGACCCCACCCGCTATGCGAGCGGGGTCACCGGTACCCTCGATGCGTGAGCACGTACGCCGTCAAGGAGGTCTTCGCCACCCTCCAGGGTGAAGGGGCGCGCACCGGTCGGGTGGCGGTGTTCTGCCGGTTCGCCCGCTGCAACCTCTGGAGCGGTCTCGAGCGTGACCGTCCCCGTGCCACCTGCCGCTTCTGCGACACCGACTTCGTCGGCACCGACGGGCCCGGGGGTGGGATCTTCCGGAATGCGGGTGAGCTTGCCGAGCACGTGGCATCCACCTGGCCCGCGCCTGCCGAGCACCCCGGTGGCAACGATCGCCGCTACGTGGTGTGCACCGGCGGCGAGCCGCTGCTGCAGCTCGACCGTCCGCTGGTCGACGCCCTCCACGAGCACGGCTTCGAGGTGGCCATCGAGACCAATGGCACCCTGCCGGTTCCCCCGGGCGTGGACTGGGTGTGCGTCAGCCCCAAGGCCGGCACCGAGCTGGTGGTCACCGGGGGCGATGAGCTCAAGCTGGTGTTCCCCCAGGAGGGGGCCGAGCCCGATCGCTTCGCGCACCTCGACTTCGACCACTTCTTCCTGCAGCCGATGGACGGTCCCGACACGGCGGCCAACACCGAGTTGGCCATCCGCTACTGCCTCGACCATCCTCGGTGGCGCCTGAGCGTGCAGACTCACAAGCTGCTCGGCATCCCATGAGCCGTCCAGCCGGAGTGCCCATGGAGATCTTCCGCGAGTTCGGTTTCGAGGCGGCCCACCGCCTGCCCAACGTCCCCGACGGGCACAAGTGTGCGCGACTGCACGGTCACTCGTTCCGGGTGCGGGTGTATGTCGAGGGACCGGTGGGCGAGACGACGGGGTGGGTCACCGACTTCGCCGACGTGGCCGAGGCATGCGTTCCGGTGCGCGAGGCACTCGACCACCGGTACCTCAACGAGATCGACGGGCTCGAGAACCCGACCAGCGAGGTGCTGGCCGCCTGGATCTGGGAGCGGCTCGCCCCCGCCCTGCCGGGACTGAGCCGCGTCGTGGTGCGGGAGACCTGCACCTCCGGCGTCGAGTACCGCGGCCCCGGCCCCCTCACCTGACCGGCCGCGCATCCAACGGACCCTTACC
>NZ_DAIUCK010000045.1:0-23998 GCF_036846205.1 Rhabdothermincola sp.
GGTGGGCGCGGGTCGGGTCACGAAGATCATCAAGTAACGAACACGGAAGCGAGCCGGTAGCCGCGATGGCCGACAAGCAGAAGATCCGAATCAGGCTGAAGGCCTACGACCACGAGATCATCGACCAGTCGACGAAGAAGATCGTCGAGACGGTCGTGCGCACCAACGCGACCGTGCGGGGGCCGGTTCCGCTTCCCACCGAGAAGCATCGCTACACGGTGATCCGTAGCCCGCACAAGGACAAGGACAGCCGCGAGCACTTCGAGATGCGGATCCACAAGCGCCTTCTCGACATCCTCGACCCCTCGCCCAAGACGGTCGATTCGCTCCAGCGGCTCGACCTGCCGGCGGGCGTCGACATCGAGATCAAGATCCAGCAGGCCTAGGGCCCGCCGGCTCGTTCCGCTATCCGGGCCCGTCCTTGCCAGGCGGCTTGGACCCGCCGGACGGTCGGCACTATGCTGTTTCGTCCGGTGCCGGGCCCCGTTCCGTGCACGTTCCGGTCCGTCGTTCGAACTGACGTCTGTGACGGCCCGTCCCCTTCTGGGGCGGGTACCCCACAGCACAACCGAACCAGGCGCTCCGCCGGGGTCTCCCCGAGCGGAGCGTTCGCGTGAGCAGAGAAAGATCGTTGCCGCCATGGCGAACAAGGCAGTTGTCGGCGAGAAGGTCGGCATGACACAGGTGTGGGACGACGACAACCGCGTCGTGCCCGTCACCGTGCTGCGGGTCACGCCGCTGCGGGTGGTGCAGGTCAAGACACCCGAGCGGGACGGGTACAGCGCGCTCCAGGTGACCTTCGGCGAGCGGGACCCGCGCAAGCTCAACCGGCCCGAGCGCGGTCACTTCGACAAAGCGGGGGTCAGTCCTGGACGGGCACTCGTCGAGCTGCGGCTCGATGACGTGAGCGGCTACGAGGTGGGCCAGGAGATCGCCGTCGACGTCCTCGAGGCCGGCGAGCTGGTGGATGTCACCGCCGTGAGCAGGGGCAAGGGCTTCGCGGGGGTGATGAAGCGGCACGGCTTCGCGGGTCAGAAGGCCTCGCACGGTGCCCACCGGATCCATCGCGCCCCCGGCTCGATCGGGGCCTGTGCCACCCCGGCGCGCGTCTTCCGAGGGACCCGCATGGCCGGTCGGATGGGTGGACGCAAGACCACCACGTTGAATCTCCGGGTGGTCGAGGCGGATGCGGAGCGTGGGTTGCTGCTCGTACGAGGGGCGGTGCCCGGACCGAAGGGCGGGACGGTGATCGTGCGAGACGCCGTCAAGTCGACCGCGAAGGGCGGTGCGTGATGCCCACGCTCAAGGTCAGGACGCAGATCGGCGCCGAGGCCGGATCGGTCGAGCTCGCCGAGGAGGTATTCGGCATCGAGCCCAACGTGCCGGTGATGCACCAGGTGGTTACGGCCCAGCTCGCGGCCCGCCGAGCCGGCACCCAGAGCACCAAGACCCGGGCCGAGGTCCGAGGTGGCGGCGCGAAGCCCTGGAAGCAGAAGGGCACCGGGCGGGCACGGCAGGGCTCGATCCGTGCTCCGCAGTGGAAGGGCGGCGGGGTGGCCCTCGGCCCGAAGCCCCGCTCGTACGCCCAGCGCACCCCGAAGAAGATGATCCGCCTCGCGCTCCGCTCCGCGTTGTCCGATCGGGCCGCCGACGGCAAGGTGATCGTGGTCGACGAGTGGGCTTTCGAGGCGCCGCGCACCCGCGAGGCAGCCGATGCCCTGCGAGCTTTGGGCATCGACGGCCGGGTGCTGGTCGTGCTCGGTGACACCGACCGCGACGTGCTGGCGGCGAAGAGCTTCCGGAACCTGCCCCACGTGCAGGTCATCGAGGCCCGTGAGCTCAACGCGTACGACGTGCTGGCGAACGACTACGTCGTGTTCACCCGAGCCACCCTCCCGGGAGGGACTGGATGAACATGGCGACCGACCTGCCCAGCCGCCCTGCTCCTGATCCTGCGGACCGCTCGGAGGTGCTCGACCCGACGGAGCGGGTGAAGAGCGTGAGCGACAAGACCGATCCGCGGTTCAAGGCGGCTCTCGATCGAGCCGAGCGGGAGGAGCGGTTGCGGGCGAAGGCGGCCAGGGCCGAGAGCAGCTCAGCCGGCGGGACCAAGCCGCAGGGCTCAGCCGGCGGGACGCCGCCCACTCGGGAGGAGTCCGCGATGGCGGGCAAGGGCACGTTCTCGTTCAACCAGACCGCGGGTGAGACGGAGGATCAGAAGTGAAAGACCCGCGCGACGTGATCATCGAACCGATCATCAGCGAGAAGTCCTATGCGCTGCTGGATCGGAACGTCTACACGTTCCGGGTGCACCCGGACGCGAGCAAGCCGGAGATCTCCGACGCCGTCGAGGCGATCTTCGACGTGCGGGTGGTCAAGGTGAACACGCTCAACCGTCGTGGCAAGCGCAAGCGCAACCGACGCAGCTGGACCTACGGCAAGCGATCCGACACCAAGCGGGCTTTCGTCACGCTCGCCGAGGGCGACCGCATCGACCTGTTCGAGGGTTAGGGGACATGGCACTTCGCAAACGCAAGCCGACCAGCCCGGGCCGCCGGTTTCAGACGGTCTCCGACTTCTCCGACATCACGAAGAAGAAGCCGGAGCGCACGTTGCTCGCGCCCAAGACCAAGACCGGCGGGCGGAACAGTTACGGGCGCAAGACCGCCCGCCACCGCGGCGGTGGTCACAAGCAGCGGTACCGCATCGTCGACTTCCGGCGCACCAAGGACGGGGTGCCGGCGAAGGTGGCGGCGATCGAGTACGACCCCAACCGGAACTGCCGCATCCTGCTGCTCCACTACTACGACGGTGAGAAGGCCTACATCCTGGCCCCGAAAGACGTGACGGTGGGCGATGTGCTCCAGAGCGGGCAGGGGTCGGAGATCCGTCCAGGCAATGCGCTGCCGTTGCGCTACATCCCGGTGGGCACGACCGTGCACAACGTCGAGCTCAAGCCCGGTGGTGGTGGGCGGATGGCCCGCAGCGCCGGCACCAGTGTGCAGCTCGTGGCCAAGGAGGGCGAGCACGCCACCCTGCGTCTGCCGAGCACCGAGATGCGCCGCGTGCCGATCGATTGCCGGGCGACGGTCGGGGAGGTCGGCAATGCCGAGGCGGAGCTCGTCAAGGTGGGCAAGGCCGGCCGGAACCGGTGGAAGGGGGTCCGCCCCCAGACCCGAGGCGTCGCCATGAACCCGGTCGACCATCCGCACGGCGGTGGCGAGGGCAAGACCTCCGGTGGTCGGCACCCGGTCTCACCATGGGGCAAGCCAGAGGGTCGCACCCGCAACAAGAACAAGCCGTCGCAGAAGCTCATCGTCCGTCGCCGCCGTACCCGCGGGTCGCGGCGATAAGGGGAGTCCGTCATGCCTCGCAGCCTCAAGAAGGGCCCGTTCGTCGACGACCACCTGCTGAAGAAGGTCGATGATCTCAACGAGAAGGGCGAGAAGCGCGTCATCAAGACGTGGTCGCGCCGCTCGACGATCATCCCCGAGATGGTGGGCCACACCATCGCGGTGCACGACGGGCGTAAGCACGTTCCCGTGTACATCACCGAGTCGATGGTCGGTCACAAGCTCGGCGAGTTCGCCCCGACCCGGACCTTCAAGTACCACGCCGGCCAAGAGAAGAAGGGGCGGCGCTGATGGCCTTCGGCGTCAAGACGAACGAACGGCCGGGTGTGCGCGCCCAGGCTCGCTACATCCGGGTCTCGCCGTACAAGGCTCGCCAGGTGCTCGACCTCATCCGCGGCCAGCACGTCGGCCGGGCCCTCGAGATCCTCGAGTTCTCCGAGCGCGACGCGGCGAGGCTGATCCTCAAGACCCTGGAGTCGGCGATCGCCAACGCGGAGCACAACAACGGCATCCCGGCTGACGAGTTGTACGTGTCCGCGTGCTTCGCTGACGAGGGGCCGACCCTCAAGCGCTTCCGCCCCCGGGCCCGTGGACGGGCGGGTCGCATCCGCAAGCGCACCTCCCACATCACGGTCATCGTGAGCCGCCTCTCCGCGGAGGAGCTCCAGGCGTTGCGCGAGCGCGAGGCGACGAGCGGGCGGGCGCGTGGCAACCGGGCTGCAGCCGAGGCGCGCCGCGAGCGGGTGGCGCGCAGCCGCCAGGCCAAGGCCGACAAGCGCGCCGCGGAGGAAGAGCACGACCACGATCACGACGAGCACGAGCACGCCCACGAGGCCGCTCCGCCCTCCGAGGTGGAGGGGGCCGAGGCCGGCGCCGAGGTGACGGCCGAGCACGAGGCAGAGCCGACCGGTGAGTCGACCGGCGAGGTAGCCGAGGGGAACGGGAAGGAAGAGGACTGATGGGCCAGAAGGTCAACCCGTACGGGTTCCGCCTCGGCATCACCACCGACTGGAAGTCGCGCTGGTTCGCCGACCGCGGTGACTACGCGGGGTTCGTCATCGAGGACTGGAAGATCCGCGACTACCTCATGACGCAGCTCCCGCACGCCGCGATCAGCCGCATCGAGGTGGAGCGCACCCGTGACCGGCTGCGGGTCGACGTCCACACTGCTCGACCCGGCATCGTGATCGGGCGCCGTGGAGCGGAGGCCGATCGGCTCCGGGCCGGTTTGGCGAAGATCACCGGCAACAACAAGATCCAGCTCAACATCCAGGAGATCAAGCAGCCCGAGCTCGACGCCGCGCTGATCGCCCAGGGCGTGGCCGATCAGCTGGCCGGGCGCGTCGCGTTCCGCCGGGCGATGAAGCGCGCGGTGCAGAACGCGCAGAAGGCGGGAGCGCTCGGCATCAGGGTGCAGTGCTCGGGACGGCTCGGCGGATCGGAGATGGCCCGCACGGAGTGGTACCGGGAGGGCCGTGTACCGCTCCACACCCTGCGGGCCGACATCGACTACGGCTTCCGCGAAGCCAAGACCACCTACGGCCGGATCGGGGTCAAGGTCTGGATCTACAAGGGCGACATCCTCCCCTACCGCAGTGTCCTGGAGGACAAGATCACCCGCGAGGCGGCGATGGCCGTCGGCGAGACGTCCGGGCAGGCCCGCCCCCGCAAGGTCGTGTCCTCGTCGGCCGCCGCCCGGCGCAAGCCGGCTGGCGAAGCTCCCTTCCCGGAAGAGGGCGAGGTCGAGGAGGCTGTGCCGCTCATCAAGGAGGCCGACCCCGAACTGGAGCGGCTCCTCGCCGAGGAGGAGGAGATCGAGCGCTCGGTGCGTGAGCACCACGAGACCCCACACTTCCGCCCCGGGGACGGTGATTGATCATGTTGATGCCGAGAAAGGTCAAGCACCGCAAGCACCAGCGGGGTCGGCTCAAAGGCCAGGCCAAGGGTGGCACCACCATCACCTTCGGCGACTACGGCATCCAGGCCCTGGAGCCGGGCTGGATCACCGCTCGCCAGATCGAGGCTGCGCGAATCGCGATGACGCGTCACGTCCGCCGAGGCGGCAAGGTCTGGATCAACGTCTTCCCTGACAAGCCCATCACGCAGAAGCCTGCGGAGACCCGTATGGGGTCGGGCAAGGGGAACCCCGAGAAGTGGGTAGCCGTGGTCAAGCCCGGTCGGGTGCTGTTCGAGCTCTCCTACAGCGATCCGCAGATCGCCCGGGCCGCGATCGAACGGGCGATCCAGAAGCTGCCCATCAAGGCTCGATTCATCGCACGGGAGGAGGCGCTCTGATGGCCGATGCCCGAGCCGCTGCCCTGCGGGACCTCAACGACGGCGAGCTGCTCGAGCGCTTGGCCGAGACGAAACAGGAGCTGTTCAACCTCCGCTTCCAGCACGTCACGGGCCAGCTCGAGAACCACGCCCGCCTGGGACAGGTGAAGAAGGACGTCGCCAGGATCATGACCGAACTGCGGGCACGGGAGATCGCCGCCGCAGAGGCGCTGGCGCGAGACGAGGAGAACGCCTGATGGTCGACACCGGGACGCAATCGACGACGCGGCCCAATCCGCGCAAGGTGCGCGAGGGGCTCGTCGTCTCGAACAAGATGGACAAGACGGTGGTCGTCGAAGTCGTCGATCGCAAGCGTCATCCCCGCTATCCCAAGACGGTGCAACGCACCTCCCGCCTGTACGTCCACGACGAGGCGAACGACCTCAACGTGGGTGACCGGGTCAGGGTGGCGGAGACCCGTCCGCTCTCCAAGCTCAAGCGTTGGCGCCTGGTCGAGGTGTTGGAGCGGGCCCGATGATCCAGCAGGAATCTCGGCTTCGCGTCGCCGACAACAGCGGGGCCAAGGAAGTGCTCTGCATCAAGGTGCTCGGCGGCTCCAAGCGTCGCTACGCGTCCATCGGCGACGTCTTCGTGGCCACGGTCAAGGACGCGATTCCCGGCGCGGCGGTGAAGAAGGGTGACGTCGTCAAGTGCGTCGTCGTCCGGGTCAAGAAGGAAAAGCGGCGCCCTGACGGCTCCTACATCCGATTCGACGAGAACGCCGCCGTGCTCATCAACGACCAGATGCAGCCTCGGGGCACCCGCATCTTCGGGCCGGTGGGCCGGGAACTGCGGGACAAGAAGTTCATGCGCATCGTCTCGCTCGCGCCGGAGGTCCTGTGATGAAGATCCGCAAGGGCGACCGGGTGGTCGTGCTGCAGGGAAAGGACCGCGGCAAGGAGGGCACGGTGACGTTCGCCTTCCCCGCCGAGGACCGGGTCATCGTCGACGGGGTGAACGTCGCGAAGAAGCACCAGAAGCCGACCCGGGCCATCCAGCAGGGCGGGATCATCGACAAGGAGATGCCCGTCCACGTGTCGAGCGTGGCGATTCTCTGCGCGGCCTGTGGCAAGCCGACCCGCGTGGGCTACCGCTTCGAAGGCGATGGCACGAAGGTCCGGATCTGCCGCAAGTGCGGAGGTGATCTCTGATGAGCACGGTCGTCACGGAGATGCCGCGCTACAAGCGTCGTTACAACGAGGAGCTGCGGCCGAGGCTCAAGGAGCAGCTCGGTCTCCGGAACATCATGGAGGTTCCGCGCCTCGAGAAGATCGTGCTCAACATGGGCGTCGGCAAAGCGCTGCAGCAACAGTCGCTGATCGAGGGCGCCGTGCGCGACCTCGAGGTCATCACCGGGCAGAAGCCGGTGGTCACGAAGGCCAAGAAGTCGATCGCTGGCTTCAAGCTGCGCGAGGGCAACGCCATCGGGGTCAAGGTCACGCTGCGCGGCGACCGGATGTGGGAGTTCTTCGACCGCCTGATCAGTATCGCGGTGCCGCGCATTCGTGACTTCCGGGGCTTGCCGCGCACATCCTTCGACGGTCACGGCAACTACACCTTCGGCGTGACCGAGCAGTTGATCTTCCCCGAGATCGACTACGACACCGTCGACACGACCAGGGGCATGGACATCACGATCGTCACCACCGCCCGTACCGATGCCGAGGGTCGCGCTCTGCTCGAGGCGCTCGGCTTCCCGTTCAAGCGTGAAGGGCAGCAGTAAGCCATGGCGAAGAAGGCACTGATCGAGAAGGCGAAGCGCACCCCCAAGTTCAAGGTGCGCGCCTACACACGTTGCCAGCGGTGCGGGCGACCGCATTCGGTGTACCGGAAGTTCAAGCTGTGCCGTGTGTGCCTTCGTGAGCTCGCTCACCAAGGCGAGATCCCGGGCCTCAAGAAGGCGAGCTGGTGAGGGGAGGTATGGCGCAATGACGATGACCGACCCGATCGCCGACATGCTCACCCGCATCCGCAACGCGAACGTGGCGATGCACGACGAGGTCCGCATGCCGTCCTCGAAGCTCAAGGAGGCGCTGGCCGCGGTCCTCGAGAAGGAGGGTTACATCAGCGGCTACCGGATCGACAGCAACCCGGACCGGCCAGGCAGCACCCTGACGGTGTTCATGAAGTACTCGCCGGAGCGCGAGCGGGTGATCTCCGGGGTGCGTCGGGTGTCCAAGCCGGGCCTGCGGGTCTACACCAAGGCTGACAAGATCCCTCGGGTGCTCGGAGGACTCGGTGTGGCCGTCCTGTCCACGAGTCAGGGCCTGATGACCGACCGTGAGGCGCGCAAGCGCCGCATGGGCGGCGAGGTCCTCTGCTACGTCTGGTAGGCGAGAGAGATGTCACGAGTCGGACGTTCCCCCATCCCGCTACCGAACGGTGTCGATGTCGTCATCGAGGGTGGGCACATCACCGTGAAGGGGCCGAAGGGCACACTCGAGCGCGACCTGCCGCCCACGATCACCGTCCGCCAGGACGACGGCCAGCTCATCGTGGAGCGGCCCGACGACGAGCGGCAGAACCGTGCGCTGCACGGGCTCACCCGTTCGTTGGTGAACAACATGGTCGTGGGTGTGACCGACGGATTCCGCAAGGACCTCGACATCGTCGGGGTCGGCTACCGGGCCACGGCGAAGGGGCCGACGACGCTCGAGCTCGCGCTCGGCTTCAGCCATCCCGTCCACGTCGAGGCCCCCGATGGGGTCACCTTCGAGGTGCCGACGCCGACCCATGTGGTGGTGCACGGCATCGACAAGGAGACGGTCGGCCAGGTGGCTGCGAACATCCGCGCCATCCGCAAGCCCGAGCCCTACAAGGGCAAGGGCGTCAAGTACCGCGACGAGCGCATCTTGCGCAAGGCCGGAAAGGCTGCGAAGTGATGAGCACGAGCGCCAAGCAGAAGCGCGAAGCGCGCATCCGGCGTCACCGCCGGGTGCGCAAGCAGGTGCGGGGCACCGCGGCCCGGCCGCGCCTCGCCGTGTTCCGCTCGAACCGCCACATCAGCGCCCAGGTGATCGACGACGTCGCCGGCCGCACGCTCGCCGCTGCATCGACGCTCGAGCCGGAGCTGCGCGGCGGCAGCACCGGGAACAAGGCGGCTGCGGCGGCCGTCGGCCGACTGGTGGCCGAGCGAGCCAAGGCCGCCGGGGTCGACAAGGTGGTCTTCGATCGAGGCGGGTTCCTCTACCACGGGCGCGTCGCCGCCGTCGCGGATGCCGCTCGAGAAGCCGGACTGGAGTTCTGATGGCCCTCAACACCCACGTGTATAACGATGCCGAGGCGCCGCCGCTGCGCGAGTCCCGAGTCATCAACATCAACCGGGTCGCCAAGGTGGTCAAGGGCGGCCGGCGGTTCTCGTTCACCGCGCTGGTCGTGGTGGGCGACGGCGCCGGTCGTGTCGGCCTGGGGTACGGCAAGGCCAAGGAGGTGCCGCTGGCCATCCAGAAGGGCACCGAGGAGGCCCGCAAGAACCTCTTCGCCGTCCCGCTGGCGGGCACCACGATCACTCATCCCGTGATCGGCGAGATGGGCGCCGGGCGGGTGCTCATCCAGCCGGCTGCTCCCGGTACCGGGGTGATCGCCGGTGGTGCCGCCCGCGCCATCCTGGAGGAGGCCGGCATCCACGACGTGCTCTGCAAGTCCCTCGGCTCGTCGAACCACATCAACGTGGCTCGGGCGACGATCGCCGGTCTGCGGGCACTCAAACGCCCCGACGAGATCGCTCGCCTCCGGGGGCTGAGCCCCGAGGAGTTCGTCCCCGCGGGCCTGCTGAATGCGTACAAGGAGACCCAGCGAGGTCCCCACGTGCCGGACGAGGTGTCGTGATGGCGCTCAAGGTCACCCAGGTCAAGTCGTCGATCGGCACCAAGCCCAAGCACCGCGGCACGCTGCGCGCGCTGGGCCTCGGTCGCATCGGCAAGAGCCACGTCCTCCCGGACCGGCCCGAGATCCGGGGGATGATCGCCCGGGTCCCCCATCTGGTGCAGGTCGAGGAGGTCGCCGAGACCGCAGGAGATGCAACGTGAAGATCCACGACCTCAAGCCCGCACCCGGCTCCAACCGGCGCCGCAAGCGGGTCGGCCGGGGCATCGCCGGCAAGGGCGGCAAGACCGCGGGCCGCGGGACGAAGGGCCAGGGGGCACGCGACACGATCCCCGTCGGCTTCGAAGGCGGCCAGCTGCCGCTGCACATGCGGGTGCCCAAGCTGAAGGGGTTCAAGAACCCGTTCCGGGTCGAGTACCAGGCCGTCAACCTCGACACCATCGAGGAGTCGGGCCTGGACCAGGTCGATCCTGACGTGCTGCACGAGCGGGGCCTGATCCACAAGGGCGCGTTGGTGAAGGTCCTGGGCCGGGGCCAGCTCAACCGGGCCGTCCAGGTGAAGGCCCATGCCTTCTCCCGGTCGGCGGAGGCAGCCATCACCGGGGCAGGAGGTAGCGTTGAGCGCATCCCGCTGCCGTGGGGCGACCGCCGCCCACCGGCGAAGGGCAACCACCTCACGAACCGCTAGGGGCTGGCCGGTCGCCGGTTCCGGGAGAACGACATCGTGCTCGCCAACCTGAAGAACCTGTTCAAGGTCGAGGATCTGCGCAACAAGATCCTCTTCACCCTGCTCATGATCCTCCTCTACCGCATCGGCGCCTACCTGCCGGTGCCGGGGATCGACGTCAGCGCCATGCGGACCTTGCGGGAGCAAGCCGAGGAGGGTGGCGTGCTGTCGTTCCTGCAGCTCTTCTCGGGCGGCGCGCTGACCCAGATGTCGCTGTTCGCGCTCGGCATCATGCCCTACATCACCGCCTCGATCATCATGCAGATCCTGGCGGTGGTGATCCCGAAGCTCGAGCAGTGGCAGAACCAGGGCGCGGTCGGACAACGCAAGATCACGCAGTGGACCCGCTACGTGACCATGGGCATCGCGGCCATGCAGGCCACCGGGTTCAGCTATCTGTTCCACAACGGTGGTGGGGGCTTCGGTCGGGTCCAGAACCCCACCGGTCTGGACCTGATCCCCGATTTCGGCCCGCCGCGGGTGATGCTCATCGTGCTCACCCTCACCGCGGGCACCGCGCTGCTGATGTGGATGGGTGAGCTCATCACCCAGCGGGGGATCGGCAACGGCATGTCGTTGCTCATCTTCGCCTCGGTGGTCTCGACGCTGCCCTCCCAGGGTGGGCAGATCAAGGCCAACGGCGGCTGGGGTGCCTTGGTGATCACCATCGCCGCCTTCGCGGTGCTCCTGGTGGCCATCGTGTTCGTCGAGCAGGGCCAGCGCCGCATCCCGGTGCAGTTCGCCAAGCGGGTGGTCGGCCGCCGGATGTACGGCGGTCAGAGCACCTACATCCCGCTGAAGGTCAACCAGTCAGGCGTCATCCCCATCATCTTCGCCAGCTCCGTGCTCTATCTTCCGCAGCTCATCGCAGGGTTGTTGCCCTCGGACCCGGGAAGTTGGGGTCAGTCGGTGCAGCAGTTCATCAGCGACCACCTGGTCAAGCCGAACGCCCCGCTGCACGTGCTCATTTTCGGTCTGCTGATCATCGGCTTCGCGTACTTCTACACCGCCATCACCTTCGACCCCGTGAAGCAGGCCGACACCTTGCGCAAGCAGGGTGGGTTCATCCCCGGCATCCGGCCCGGTCCCCAGACCGAGCGGTACCTGGCCAAGATCCTGTCGCGTATCACCCTGCCGGGGGCCTTGTTCATCGCCGCGGTGGCGCTCGTGCCGTCATTGCTGCTCACCTCCTTCCTGCCCGGCAGCACGGTGTCGTTCTCGGGCATCTCGATCCTCATCGCGGTGGGCGTGGCGCTCGAGACCATGAAGCAGATCGACAGCCAGCTCATGATGCGCAACTACGAAGGCTTCCTGAAGTAGTGGTCCGCCTCGTCGTCTTCGGCCGGCAGGGGGCCGGGAAGGGCACGCAGTCGGCCCGCCTCGCAGCGCACTTCGGCGCGCCGCACATCTCCACCGGTGACATGCTGCGCGAAGCCGCAGCCGCCGGCACGCCCATCGGGCTCGAAGCCAAGGGCTACATGGATGCCGGCCGGCTGCTCCCCGACGAGGTGATGCTCGGCGTGATCGAGGAGCGCCTGGCGCAGCCGGATGTGCTCGAGCGCGGCTTCCTCCTCGACGGGTTTCCCCGCACGCTCGGCCAGGCCGAGGCCCTCCTCGGCATCACCGAGGTGGACGTGGCGGTGAACCTCGAGGTGCCCGAAGACGTCGTGATCGAACGAATCTCGAGTCGCCGGGTGTGCCAGGGCTGCGGCCGCATCTACTCCGTCGCCGAGCCGCCGTCGAGGAACTGGACGTGCGACACCTGCGGCGGGGAGGTGCTGCAGCGGCCCGACGACACCCCCGACGCGGTCGCCGCCCGGCTCGCCGCCTACCAGGCGGAGACCATCCCGGCTGTCCACTGGTTCGACACCAAGGGGCTCCTGGTCACCGTCGACGGGGTCGGCACCCCCGATGACGTGGCCGAGCGGCTCATCGCGGCGGTCGAGGCCCGGCTCGCCGAGCGCCGCTGAGCCGGAGCGCAAGGGTGCGGCGCTCAGCGAGCGAGATCGCGATCATGCGCAAGGCGGGCCGGGTAGTGGCGGAGATGCATGCCTGCATCCGGGAGGCCATCAAGCCCGGGGTGACCACTCGTCGGCTCGACGAGATCGCCCGGGAGGTGATCGAGCGGCGTGGGGCCAGGTCGAACTTCCTCGGCTACGGGTATCCCCCCTTCCCGGGGGTCATCTGCGCCTCGGTGAACGACACCGTCGTCCACGGCATCCCGGGCGACCAGCGGCTCCGGGAGGGCGACATCGTCTCCATCGACTGTGGGGCGATCGTCCAGGGCTGGCACGGCGACGCGGCGTTCACCACCGGGGTGGGGGCGATCAGCGAGGAGGCCCAGCGGTTGATCGACGTCACCGAAGAGTCGCTGCGTGCCGGTATCGAGCAGATGATCGATGGCAACCGTATCGGCGACATCGGCCACGCGGTGCAGACCGTGGTGGAGCGGGCGGGCTTCTCCGTGGTGCGTGACTACGTCGGCCACGCCATCGGCACGGCCATGCACGAGAAACCCGAGGTGCCCAACTACGGCAGGCGGGGCAGCGGGCCGAAGCTCCGGGTGGGCAACGTCTTCGCCGTGGAGCCCATGGTCACCGCCGGCAGGCCCGAGACGAAGCTGGCCGAGGACGGGTGGACGGTGACCACCGCTGACGGGTCGCTCGCCGCCCACGCCGAGCACACCATCGCCATCACCGATCATGGCCCGGAGATCCTCACCCTGCCCTGAAGGCTCCCGCGCCCGCGGGCGAGCCCACGGCGAGCGGAGTTGGAGGTGCTGGGGCCCTGACGCTAGGGTTTTCATTCGGCTCTGAGGCGCCTTCGCGCGCTTCGACCACCCACCGCCCTGCAGGAGGACCCACACTGGCCAAGCCCAAGGAAGACGCGATCGTCCTCGAAGGGACGGTTGTCGAGCCACTCCCCAACGCCATGTTCCGGGTGGAGCTCGACAACGGCCACACGGTGCTGGCCCACATCTCCGGGAAGATGCGCATGCACTACATCAGGATCCTTCCCGGCGACCGCGTCCAGGTGGAGCTGACCCCCTACGACCTCACCCGCGGGCGCATCACCTACCGCTACAAGTGACCGCCGACCCACCGACCAGCCGACAAGAGAGAGTCCGGGTAGAGGCCCGGACCCGCCGGGGGATGTCCGACCCGGTGCACCTGAGCCACCGAAACGAGGAATCAGGCGAGAGATGAAAGTGCGACCGAGCGTCAAGAAGATCTGCGAGAAGTGCAAGGTGATCCGCCGCCACGGGCGGGTGCAGGTCATCTGCGAGAACCCGCGCCACAAGCAGCGGCAGGGCTGAGCGATGGCCCGGATCGCAGGCGTCGACATCCCCCGCGAGAAGCGGCTCGAGGTCTCGCTGACCTACATCTACGGCATCGGCCGGCGCACCTCGCAGCAGATCTGTGAGGCCACCGGCATCAGCCCCGACACCCGGGTCCACAACCTCACCGACGAGGAGGTGGCCCGCATCCGTACCTTCATCGACCAGAACCTCAAGGTGGAGGGGGACCTGCGCCGCGAGGTCGATCAGGACATCAAGCGCAAGATGGAGATCGGCTGCTACCAGGGCCTCCGGCATCGCCGAGGCCTGCCGGTGCGAGGCCAGCGGACCCAGACCAACGCCCGCACCCGGAAGGGGCCGAAGAAGACCGTGGCCGGCAAGAAGAAGGCGAAGAAGTAGGCAGGGGAGGAACCATGGCCAAGCCAAGCTCGGGCGGGCGCCGCCCCCGCCGCAAGGAACGCAAGAACGTCGCCTACGGGGTGGCGCACATCAAGAGCTCGTTCAACAACACGATCGTCAGCATCACCGACCAGGAGGGCAACGTCCTGGCGTGGGCCAGCGCCGGCAACGTGGGCTTCAAGGGCTCGCGTAAGAGCACGCCGTACGCCGCCCAGATGGCGGCTGAGGCCTGTGCTCGCCGGGCGATGGAGCACGGGGTGCGCAAGGTCGACGTGCTGGTGAAGGGCCCGGGGTCGGGCCGTGAGACCGCTATCCGGTCCATCCAGAACGCGGGCATCGAGGTCACCGGTATCAAGGACGTCACCCCCGTCCCCCACAACGGTTGCCGTCCCCCGAAGCGGCGGAGGGTCTGACATGGCGCGCTACACCGGTCCGAAGGCACGGGTGTCCCGCCGCCTGGGCACCAACATCTGGGGAACCAAGGGCGAGACGGTCGCGCTGGAGAAGCGCCCGTACCCTCCGGGCGAGCACGGGCGGACCCGCCGCCGGGGCAATGTGTCGGAATACCTCCTCCAGCTCCAGGAGAAGCAGAAGGCCCGCTTCACCTACGGCCTCTCGGAGAAGCAGTTCCGCAACCTCTACGAGGAAGCCAACCGCAAGGAAGGCGTCACCGGCGAAAACATGCTCCGCTTCCTCGAGCTGCGCCTCGACAACGTCGTCTACCGGGCCGGCTGGGCGGCGACCCGCCCCCAGGCCCGCCAGTTCGTCGGTCACGGGCACGTCTCGGTCAACGGCAAGCGGGTGACGATCCCGAGCTACCGGGTCCGCAAGGGCGACATCATCACGCTGCGCGACAAGGCTCGCCAGATGGTGGTCGTGCAGTGGAACCGTGACGTGCTCGATCGCACCCCCCCGGCCTGGTTGGAGTCGAGTGACGACGGGTTCGCGGTCACGGTGCTCGACCTGCCCCGCCGGGAGCAGATCGACGTGCCGGTGCGCGAGCAGCTCATCGTCGAGCTCTATTCGAAGTAGGCCCCGGCCGAGTCCACATCGCCACCACAGAGGTAGAGGTAGAAGCACATGCTGGTCATGCAGCGTCCCAAGGTCGAAGCGCTCGGTGAGCCGGAAGGCAACCGTCAGCTCTTCGCCATCGGCCCCCTCGAGCCGGGCTTCGGCCACACCATCGGCAACTCGCTCCGTCGTACGCTGCTGTCGTCGATCCCCGGCGCGGCGGTGACCCAGGTCCGCTTCGACGACGCGCTCCACGAGTTCGACACCATCAAGGGCGTCACGGAGGATGTCACCGACATCATCCTCAACCTGAAGGACCTGGTCCTGCGGGTGTTCTCCGACGAGCCGGTCACGCTGCGCCTCGACGTGCGGGGCCCGGCCGATGTCACCGCCGCGGACATCACGCCGAACGCAGACGTGGAGATCCTCAACCCCGAGTTGTCCATCGCCACGATCAACGAGAACGGGCGGCTGGCCATCGACATCACCGTCGAGAAGGGCGTAGGGTACGTGTCGGCCGAGCGGAACAAGACCTCGAACACCATCGGTGTGATCCCGGTCGATTCCATCTTCTCGCCGGTGCGGCGGGTGACGTTCGCGGTCGAGCCCACCCGGGTGGAGCAGTCCACCGAGTACGACCGGCTGGTGCTCGACATCGAGACGGACGGATCCATCACCCCCCGCGACGCGCTGGCCTCTGCGGGTGCCACCCTGCAGTCCCTGGTCCAGCTCGTGGCGGAGATGAGCGAGGAGCCCCAGGGTCTCGAGCTCGGTGAGGTCGGTGTGACCGCCGCCGGCTCTCCTGATCTCGAGCTGCCCATCGAGGACCTCGACCTCTCCGAGCGGCCCCGCAACTGTCTCAAGCGAGCGCAGGTCAACACGATCGGTGAGCTGCTGGAGAAGACCGAGGACGACCTGCTCGCCATCACGAATTTCGGCCAGAAGTCGCTCGACGAGGTGATCCAGAAGCTCGACGAGCGGGGCCTGTCGCTCAAGCACCGGGACTGACGGGAACGGAACTGCGATGCCAGCCACGCCACGCAAGTCACGCCGCTTCGGCGGTGACGCCGCGCACCAGAAGGCCATGATGGCCAACCTGGCCGCGTCGCTGTTCGCCGCGGAGGCGATCGTCACCACCGAGGCCAAGGCCAAGGCCCTCCGCCCGATCGCGGAGAAGCTCATCACCAAGGCCAAGAAGGGTGGTCTGCACAACCACCGCCAGGTGGTGGCGTTCCTGCGCGACAAGGAGATGGCGTCGAAGTTGTTCGATGACATCGCCCCGCGCTACACGGAGCGCCCCGGCGGCTACACCCGGATTCTCAAGCTCGGTCCACGCCACGGTGACAACGCGCCGATGGCGCGCATCGAGCTGGTCTGACGACCCGGGGGCCATCCCTGCCTGCCGATCGGTCCTCGGGGCGGGGGCGGCAGGACATGACCCTCTTCGACGACGACCTCGCCACGGGGGTCGAGCACCAACCTGGCGATGACGCCCCGGAGCTGGTGCGCGTGCGGCTGGTCGTGGCCTACGACGGGGCGCCCTACCACGGGTTCGCCGCCAATCCCGGCGTGGCCACCGTGGCGGGCACCCTGCAACGCACCATTGAGCGTGTCCTGCGGCATCCGGTCGAACTGACGGGCGCGGGTCGCACGGATCGGGGCGTGCACGCCTGGGGGCAGGTCGTCTCCTTCGACGCTCCGGCCGCGGGGCTCGACCTGGGGGCCCTGCAACGGTCGATCAACAAGCTCTGCGGGGGCACCATCGTGGTCCGGGAGGCCGCGGTGGCGCCGCCCGATTTCGACGCCCGGTTCTCGGCCCGCTCGCGCACGTACCGCTACACGATCGTGAACCGTCCGGTGCCCGATCCCTTCCTGGCCGCCACCTCCTGGTGGGTCGATCAGCCTCTCGACGTCGCCGCGATGCGGCTCGGTTGTGACCCGCTGATCGGCGAGCACGACTTCAGCTCGTTCTGCCGGCGGCCGAAAGACCGGATGATCGGCACCGAGGATGACGGCGATCCGGGCCCGTCGCTCGTCCGCCGGATCATCGACGCGCGCTGGGATGACGAGGGCGAGGGTGTCCTGCGGTTCACCATCGAGGCGACCGCGTTCTGCCACCAGATGGTGCGCAGCATTGTCGGCACGCTCGTCGACGTGGGATTGGGCCGGAAGCGTGCCGGGGAGGTGGCAGGCATCCTCCGGGGGCGCGACCGTTCGCTCGCCGGTCCGGTCGCGCCGCCGCAGGGCCTGTGTCTCTGGAGCGTCACGTACTGACCCATCCTGGGTAGGCTCGGGCGAGATTTGCTCGCGCTGGTTCCCCGGCCGAGCACCGTCCGTGTGATGGCGAGAGGGAGGCGAGCGAGCCACATGTCGAGCGAGGGATATCACGAGCCCGTCGAGCTGCTCGACGAGGACGTGCGGGATCGTCACCGGGCGATCGTGTCGATCATGGAGGAGCTCGAGGCCGTCGACTGGTACGACCAGCGGGTGCGAGCCACGAGCGACGAGTCGCTGGCGGCAGTGCTGGGGCACAACCGCGACGAGGAGAAGGAGCACGCGGCGATGACTCTCGAGTGGCTGCGCCGCCACGACCCGGTCCTCGATCGTCATCTCCGCACCTACCTGTTCACCGAGGGGTCGATCACCGAGCGCGAGCAGCAGGCGGAGCACGGCGAGAGCGGCGGCCAGGCAGGGAGCACTGGACCTGGCGGAGGGCCGTCTCCTGACGGCAGCCTGGGCATCGGAAGCCTGAAAGGGGAGTGAGCGTTCGATGAACCACCTGTTGCGTGAGGTCGCGCCGATCTCCGAGCGCGCGTGGGAGGAGATCGACCGGGAAGCGGCGACCACCCTCAAGCATTTCCTGGCCGGTCGACGGCTCCTCGATTTCGAGGGACCGAAGGGCTGGGACCACATCGGGGAACCGACCGGCCGGGTCGATGCCCTCGGCAGCCTCCAGGGCGGTGCGGTCAGTGCGGGCGCCCGGCGATCCCAGCCGATGCTGGAGCTGCGCACGACCTTCGAGGTGTCGCGTCGTGAGCTGGAGGCGATCGATCGGGGCTCGTGCGACGCGGACCTCGACAGCGTGCGCGAGGCCGCGAAGCGGGCCGCGCTCGCCGAGGACGAGCTGGTCTTCCACGGCTTCCCGGCAGGAGGTGTCCAGGGCCTGGTGGGGGCCACACCGCTGGATCCGGTGCCGATCACCACGGACTACGAGCGGTACCCGCGCTACGTCGCCCAGGCCATGGCCCGACTGCAGGACGTGGGCGTCGACGGGCCGTTCGCCATCGCGCTGGGCCCCCGCTGCTACACGGGGGTCATCGAGGAGTCGGAGATGGGGGGCTATCCCGTCCTCGAGCACCTGCGCCTGATCCTGGGTGGCCCCGTCGTTCGTGCCCAGGCGGTCGACGGTGCCGTCGTGATGAGCATCCGGGGTGGGGACTTCAAGATCGTCACCGGTCAGGACTTCTCGATCGGCTACCTGTCCCACGACTCCGACACGGTGTCGCTCTACCTGGAGGAGACGATCACGGTGCGGATCTGCCTGCCCGAGGCGGCAGTGCACCTCCGCTACCCGGACTGAGGTCGCCGGGCCTCCGGGGCCCGAGTTGCCCGGCGTCGGCCGCCCTCCTATCGTTGTAAGTCGCCTCGGAAGCACCTGCGGTGCGCGAGGCAGACGAGTCCGTCCCGACGATCCTGTCGTTCCAGACCAGAAGGTGCCGGCGCGTGCGCACGTACTCCCCGAAAGCCAGCGAGATCGAGCGGTCGTGGCACGTCATCGACGCGGAGGGCCTGGTCCTCGGACGGGTCGCCAGCGAGGTGGCACGGATCCTCCGGGGCAAGCACAAGCCCACCTTCGCCCCACACCTCGACACCGGTGATCACGTGATAGTCGTGAACGCGGACAAGGTCGTGCTGACCTCCAACAAGGCCGCCAAGGTGTTCGTCCACCGACATTCGGGCTACCCGGGTGGGCTGCGGTCGCAGAGCTACGGCGAGCTGCTCGCCAAGCGCCCGGAGGAAGCGGTGCGTCGAGCGGTGCGCGGCATGCTCCCGAAGAATCGCCTCGGCCGCCAGATGCTCCGCAAGCTCAAGGTCTATGCCGGCCCCAGCCATCCGCACGCCGCGCAGCAGCCCCGGCCTCTCACCCTCGAGCACGCGCGGGCTCGCTGAACGAGTAAGCAACGGAGTCGACGAGCATGCCCAAACCACTCATCCAGTCGACCGGCCGGCGCAAGCGAGCGGTCGCCCGCGTGCGGGTGCGTACGGGGTCGGGGCAGATCACGGTCAACGACCGGCCGGTCACGGAGTTCTTCCCCTCGGAGACGCACCGGATGATCCTGTCCGAGCCGCTCCGGCTCACCAACACCGCCGAGGTCTACGACGTCGACGCGACCATCACCGGCGGTGGCGTGTCGGGGCAGGCGGGCGCGCTGCGTCTCGGCATCGCTCGGGCGCTCGCCGGGCTCGATCCCGATCTGCGCACCGAGCTGAAGCGTGCCGGCTTCCTCACTCGCGACGCCCGCGAGAAGGAGAGCAAGAAGTACGGCCTCAAGAAGGCTCGCAAGGCACCGCAGTACTCCAAGCGCTGACCTGCGGGCATGACCCTGCGCTTCGGGACCGATGGCGTTCGGGGCCATGCCGACGAGCTGAACGACGATCTCATCCGGGCCCTCGGGCGTGCGGCCGGCCGGGTCCTGGCGGGTGAGCTCCGCGGTGCCACCGACCGGCGGTTCGTGATCGGGCGCGACCCGCGGATCTCCGGCCCGCGCATCGAGCAGGCGCTCGTGGAAGGGCTGGCCGCCGAGGCGGTCGGGGTGGAGCTGGTCGGCATCGCACCCACGCCTGCGGTGGCATGGATCGCAGCCGCGCGCCTGGTACCCGCGGCGATGATCTCCGCCTCGCACAACCCGTACCACGACAACGGGGTCAAGTTCTTCGCTGCTGGCGGACGCAAGCTCAGTGACGCGGAGGAAGAGCTCCTCGAAGGAGAGCTCGACCGCATCCTCGCCGGCTCACCTGAGCCCGCCAGGGGGCAGGCACCGCCGCTTCACGAGGGTACGGAGGATCTCGAGCGCTACGAGCTGACCCTCGTGAACGCGCTGGAAGGCCGCACCCTCGAGGGGCTGTCGGTGGTGCTCGACTGCGCGAACGGCGCCGCCTCCCGGCTCGCACCGCGGGTGTTCGAGCGGCTCGGCGCTTCGGTGACGGTGATCCACGCCCGACCCGACGGGCGCAACATCAACGCGGGGTGTGGATCGACCCATCCGGAGGACCTCCGTAAGGCCGTGATCGCCGCCGGCGCCGACGCCGGGCTGGCCTTCGACGGCGATGCCGACCGGGTGCTGGCGGTCGACGAGCTGGGGGAGCTGGTCGACGGTGACCACCTCATCGCCCTGTGTGCCCTCGACCTACGTGAGCGGGGGCGGCTCCGCCACGACACGGTCGTGGTCACCGTGATGTCCAACCTGGGCTTGCGCCTCGCCATGCGCGAGCACGGCATCGAGGTGGTCGAGACCCAGGTCGGTGACCGCTACGTGCTGGAGGCGCTCGAGGCCGGAGGTTTCGCGCTCGGCGGCGAGCAGTCGGGCCACGTCATCTTCCGCGATCTGGCCACCACCGGTGACGGGATCCTGACCGGTGTCCACCTACTCGACGTGGTCGCTCGGGCCCACCGGCCGCTCTCGAGCCTGGCGGCGGAGGTCATGACCACCCTGCCGCAGGTGCTGCGCAACGTGCGGGTGGCCCGGCGCGACCCGGCGATCATCGAGGCGGTCGCCGACGAGGTCGCCGCCGTCGAGGCGGCCCTGGGTGAACGTGGGCGGGTGCTGGTTCGGCCGAGCGGT
Source organism: Rhabdothermincola sp. (assembly GCF_036846205.1). Classification (NCBI taxonomy): domain Bacteria; kingdom Bacillati; phylum Actinomycetota; class Acidimicrobiia; order Acidimicrobiales; family Iamiaceae; genus Rhabdothermincola; species Rhabdothermincola sp. The sequence continues at coordinate 20,791 of NZ_DAIUCK010000045.1, forward strand.
ACCGAGCCGCTGGTGCGGGTGATGGTGGAAGCCGATGACCGAGGCGTGGCTGAGGAGGCCGCGCAGCGCCTCGTCGCCGCGGTCGAGCGGACGGCCCGGACGTAGACTGGCGCCTCATATGTGCGGGATCATCGCCGTCGTCCGCCGCGTCGGCGAGCGGACGCCCCCTTCCGCCGCCGAGCTGACCGAACTGCTCGATCCCGTCCCCGCCATCCTCGACGACGTCGTTGGGGGCGGACCGTCGGGCGCACTCGACGAAGCCGCCGAGCGGGTGGCGGCGGCCGACCGCATGCTGCGGGGCGTGCCCGGCGTGACGGCGCTGATCCGGGACCGGCACCTGCTCGGTCACCTCGACCTCATGATGTCGGGAGTCAGCACCCAGATCGGCAGGATCGAAGCGGCGCTCGACGAGGGCCGGGCCGTAGGCCGCTCACCAGCGGAGGTCGACGCCGCGAGTGCGGCGCTGATCCGCTTGAAGGACGCGTGCTGGGCTGTGGAGCGGGACCGGCTCCGCACGGCGCGAGCCGTCGACGACCTCGCCGGCCCGGACGCGGGGCCGGCCGCGTTGGCGGTGTACACGTCGATCCAGCAGGCGCTCTCCGCGTTGGATCGTCTCGAGGTCCGTGGTCGCGATTCCGCCGGGGTGCACGTGCTGGTCCGTGGTCATGGGCTCGACCTGTCGTCGCCCGCGGTACGGGCCGCGATCGAGGAGCGAGCTGCCGACCCGCTTTTTGCCACGGGTGCGGTTCGGGTCTCCGGCGAGCTCCTGGGCTTCGTCTACAAGGCCGCGGCCGAGATCGGCGAGCTCGGCGACAACACCCGCGTCCTCCGCCAGTCGCTGCGGGCTGACGACCTGCTCCGTCGGGCTCTCGACTCGCCGACGGCCGAGGCGGTGGTGATGGGGCACACGCGGTGGGCGAGTGTCGGCATCATCTCTCAGCCCAACGCGCATCCCCTCAGCTCCGACGAAGTCGATGGGGAGAGCGGCCCGTACGTGACGGCTGTGCTGAACGGCGATGTCGACAACTTCGCCGACCTCAAGGCGAGCGACGGGCTGCGCATCGCGCCCGAGATCACCACTGATGCGAAGGTGATCCCGACGCTGGTCTCCCGCCAGCTGGCCCGCCAGGTCGACCTGGTGGAGGCGTTCCGTTCCACCGTCAACCGCCTCGAGGGATCGGTGGCCATCGCGGCCCAGAGCGCCGTCGCACCCGGCGATCTCCTGTTGGCGCTGCGGGGCAGCGGCCAGGCCCTCTACGTCGGGCTGGCCGAGGACGCCTTCATCGTGGCGAGTGAGCCGTACGGGGTGGTGGAGGAGACCGGCACGTACCTCCGAATGGAGGGGGAGAGCCCGGCCGACCCCGGCAACCCGGCGTCGCGCGGGCAGGTCATCCGGCTCCGGGGCGCGCTCGCGGGTGCACAGGAGGGCATCGAACGCTGGTCCTACGACGGCACGCCCCTGCCGGTGGATCCCGCGGAGCTGTCGGTGGCCGAGATCACCACCCGGGACATCGACCGGGGTGCGTTCCCGCATTACCTGCTGAAGGAGATCTCCGAGTCCCCGTCGTCGTTCCGCAAGACCCTGCGAGGCAAGCTCGTCGAGACCCACGCGGACGGCGGCGAGCCCGGCCTCGGGGTGCGGCTGAGCGACGACGCGCTGCCCGCCGACATCCGCCGCAAGCTCCGTGACCGGGTGATCCGGCGGGTGGTGGTCGTCGGGCAGGGGACGGCCGCGGGTGCGGGTCACAGCCTCGCGGCTGCGCTCGCCGTCGTGGCTCCCGCCGCACCGCTGCAGGTTTCGCCGCTGCTGGCCACCGAGCTGTCGGGCTTCGACCTGCGCAACGACATGTCCGACACGCTGGTCGTGGCCATCAGCCAGTCGGGTACCACGACGGACACGAACCGCACGGTCGACCTGGTGCGGGCCCGTGGCGCGTCGGTGATCGCCATCGTCAACCGGCGCAACAGCGACCTCACCGACAAGGCCGACGGGGTGCTCTACACCTCCGACGGTCGCGACGTCGAGATGAGCGTGGCGTCGACCAAGGCCTTCTACTCCCAGATCGCGGCCTGCTTCCTCCTGGCCGTCGCCATCGCCGACGAGCTCGGCCTTCCCCCGCAACCCGACCGTCAGGAGCTGCTCCGGGCGTTACGGGCCCTGCCTGAGGCCATGGAGCGCACGCTCGAGCTACGCCCGGAGATCGCCCTCGCGGCCCAGCAGCTCGCGCCCAGCCGGAGGTACTGGGCCATCGTCGGCAACGGCGTGAACCGCATCGCGGCGTACGAGGTGCGGATCAAGCTCTCGGAGCTCTGCTACAAGTCGATCGCCTGCGACGCCACCGAGGACAAGAAGCACATCGACCTCTCCTCGGAGCCGCTGATCGTCGTGTGTGCTGCCGGCCTCAACGGCTCCACCGCCGATGACGTGGCCAAGGAAGTCGCCATCTTCCGGGCCCACAAGGCGGCGCCGGTGGTGATCGCCAGCGAAGGCGATGAGCGCTTCGGCGCCGCCTTGCATGCGATCCTCGTGCCGCAGACCCATCCGGGCCTGGCATTCGTGCTGGCGGCCATGGCCGGGCACCTGTTCGGCTACGAGGCCGCCCTGGCGATCGACGCCCAAGCGAGGCCGCTGCGGGAGGCCCGAGCCGTGATCGAGACGACCCTCTCCTCCGCGGGAACCGATCCGGCCGCCCTGCTCGAGTGCATCGCCCCTGCGCTCGAGCCGCTCGCCGGGCGCTTCTACGACGGGCTGCGGGCCGGCGACTACGACGGCCACCTCGAGGCCAGCACCGGGGTACGGCTCGCCTCGCTGTTGCGGTTCGCGCTCGGCACGGTTCCCCTGGAGGCCTACCAGGCCGAGTACGGGAAGGTGGGCACGCCGAGCGTGGTCATCGAAGACCTGCTCGCCGCGTTGACCCGGGCGATCGACGAGCTCACCCGCCCGATCGACGCCATCAAGCATCAGGCGAAGACGGTGACCGTGGGCATCAGCCGATCCGATGAGACCCTGCTGCAGGTGCCGCTCGTGCGAAGCGTCCTGAACGCCGGCGCGCCACGCGACCGGCTCAGCTACAGCAACCTGCGCACGCTGGCGGCGCTGGAGCCCCTGGTCGACGAGGTGCTCGGCTACACCCGCTACTCGATCAGCGGTCGGGTCGACGACGGCGACGACGCGGCGACCATCGTGGTGGTCGATCGGGGCGGGCTC
>NZ_DAIUCK010000046.1:0-23655 GCF_036846205.1 Rhabdothermincola sp.
GACCCTACAAACCCGAACGACCTGAACCGACAACGCCGAAGGGGTCCACGTCAGGATCCCCGGGAGGCTGACGACGGTGTCCTCGAAGTCGATCGCGGACATCGACGGCGGCGGCGAGCTCGACACGCCGATTCCCCGTGGCAAAGGGCCTGGATCGAGTCGTGCAACAGCCGCCCGCCCGACGAGCGGTTGAACCTGTGGCCCTTCGACGGCCTCCTCGAAGCCGGGTGCTCATCGAGGAGTCGTGCATCGACTACAACGACAGCGGACCCCACAGCGCCCACGGCCACCTCACCCTCAGCGAGTTCGCCCAAACCTGGACCATCCGACAGCAACCAGCGCTCGCAGGGCGCCGCCACCTGCTCCCGCACGGTCGCGCAGGTTCAGCAGGCTCAGCGGCACCGCCGGCCCGGTTCCCAGGCCATCCGAGCGGTCGCGCTTGACGCAGGGCTAGCGTCTGGGGCAGCGGAGGCGGTCGGTGCACCTCCCAACGGTGAACGGGCAGCGGCGAGGAGGTGGCGGTGCGGATGGTCGGCGGAACGCAGCGATCGTCTGGTGGGAGATCCGCACGGATCACTTCCCGTATCGGCGTGGCAGCGGCGACGATCACGATCCTCACGGTCCTCGCTGCCTCGGCGGTGCAGGCCCAGGACATCCCGGCGGGTGGCACGCTCGTGAACCGATCCGAGTGGGCTCAGCAGCCTCCCGGCGGTGCGGTCACCCAGGAGGTGGCCGGGGACGTGGTGAAGGTCTGGGGATGTGTGCGGTGGGAGCAGCTCACCCGGGCCGGTGCCCCGGACCTGACCTGTGGCTACCTGTTCATCCCCCACGGCCCGCCTGCCGGCCAGCAGCCGCCCCGACCGGGTCAGGTCTGGCGATGCACGAAGGGGCCGAACGCGGTCGGCTACACGGTCCCGTTCAACGGGGTGTGCGGGTGGTACGAGCGCTCGCAGCTCCCCGCGGGGGCGTTCGAGCCCGAGCCGGAGGTGACCGAGCGCCTGCAGCAGGAGTACCTCCGAGCCGCCGAGGCGCTCCCGCCGCTGGAGCGCGAGCCGGACGTGCAGGTGCGAATCGAGAAGGGCCAGGCCGACGACGGGCCTGGTGACATCAACCTGGCGGCCAGGTTGGTCGCGCTGGCGCTGGTGTGGGGTGGTGCGGCCGGGCTGACCTACTTCCTGTTCAAGTGGCGGCTCAACCGGCGCCAGCGGCGGGCGGTCGAGTGGGCGATGCGCGAGGGCGATCGCCGCATCGAGGCCGGCGAGAGCAGCGGCGAACCAGGATCGGTCGGTGGTGGCCATGCCGTCTCGGCCGACCAGTCAAGGGTGCGGCGACGGGCTTCGCCGGTCGGGGCGGCGCCGGCCCCGTCGTCGAGCAGATGGGCAACATCGAGGAGTTCCGCGACCGGGTGAACGACGTGGCGGACCGCATGGAGCGCGACCGCGAGCGGGAGATCCAGCGGATCATGACCGAGCAGAACTGCGACCGTGAGATGGCGGAGTACTACTACGCGCACAGCTACCACACCGGCCGAGGTGGGGACTACGTGAAAGACGTGGGCCGTGCCGCGGCCCGCACCTGGATGCCCGATGAGGTGGAGCGGATGCTCCCGCCGGAGGAGTGAGCGCTGGCGGGACCTTCACCGGCCGGGCAGCCTGCAGGCAGCCGGAGGTGTCAGTCGAACAGCACCCGGTCCGCGTCGGCCTCGGCGATCAACTGGTCGGCGTCCGGGCGGAGCAGGAACCCCGCGGCCACCGTTCGGTCCGCCGAGGCCCGGAACGCCTCCACGTAGCGGTCCGCCGTCCCGTACCGCTCGACGAGCGTCGCCCGGTCGAAGGGGATCGTCTGCCCGAACAGCAGGCACACACCACCTGAACCGCTGGCCAGGTCCGCCAGCGTCGCGCCACCGGGCGGGTCACCGGTGAGGGTCGCCACCGGCACGTCGACCAGCGGGTTTCGCACCCCGCCGAGGGCGATCCCGTCGGCGGCCCGGGCGATCTGCTCGTCACCGGGGGTGAGCTCGATGCGCTCGGCGGTGGGGGGAGGCTCGCCCCCGGCGACCCAGGCCACCAGGTGGTGCAGCGCGGCCTGGACCACCTCGTGCTGGGGCCCGGTGTTGATGAGCTGGGGGCAGCCGAGGAGCGAACCGACACCGGGGTCTCGTGGCCCGCCGATGATGGAGCGCAACACGTGGGCGTCCGCGTGCGAGGTGCCGGCCACCTCCCAGGTCCGGATCCGGTCGGTGTCGGGCTGGCGGGCCCGGGCATAGCCCAGCAGGGTGAGGTCGGTCTCCGTCTCGAAGAGGAAGACCGGCTCGTCCAGATCGGTGCGCAGGCGGACCGCCTGTTGGAGCGCGGCTGACACGTCCTGGCCCGAGCGGGCACGCAGGAAGTCCCCGTCGAGAGGAGCGACGTTGGCCCCCCGGCTGTGGATCAGGAACCCGTCGAAGACCGGGTCGAGCGGGTGGAGCGCGTTGACCAGCGTGGACAGGAAGATCGCCGACTGCGACTCGCCGACGGCGAGCACCTGGGTGGGCTGGAGGTCACCGAGCAGGGCACCCGGCTCGGAATGCAGGGCCCGGCCGACCTGGCTGAAGATGTCGAACGAATAGGCATCACCGGGATGGGCGAGCGGCCCGTAGCGCTGTGGGTCGGTGCTCTTCAAGCCGCTGCCGGTCGGCGCGCCGCCCACCTCCTGCGCCGCCTGCTCATCGACCTGCACATCGAGGATGGTCCGGCCACCTTCGACGCCCTGCGACTGAGCGCTGACCCCGACGTAGGCGTGGCCCTCGCGGCCGATCTCCCCGGACAGATACCCCCAGTCGGGTGCGGCCTCGATGGCGCTCACGTTGAACCACTCCACCACCACCGTGCCGCTGAAGCGCGCCGGGTCGGCCGGGCGCCGGACGATCACCCGGGTGCGGTACGGGGCCTCCCCGGCAGGCTCCACCGTCCAGAAACCGTCGTCGGGGGTGTCGAGCGCCGCGAAGCGGGTCGCGGTGCCGCCGACGAAGAACTCCTCCTGGAGGTAGCCCTCCGGCAGGGCGCTCGCAGGCTGGGGCAGCACGACGCCGTTGCCCTCGACCGCCGGGCGGGCGATCTCCTGGGGTGCTCGACCGGCGACGGTGCTCGTCGTCGCGGGACCCGTCCCACCAGCGACGTCGGGGTCTGCGCCGTCACCGGACGAGCAGCCTGCGGTCGCCGCGATCGCCACGGCCCCGACCACCAGCAACGAACGCCCCCGACGTGTTCCGCGCATGATCGCCTCCCCTCGACGGAACGACCGTACTCGCCGCCACCTCCAGGGAGGGGACCGGTCCCCGGGGTCACGTGGCCCACCTCGTCCGGAACGTCGCCGTCGGCGAACGCCGGGATGCCGTGGCGGGCCGCCATGCCCCGTCGTCCCCGCCAACCGAGCGGCGGATCGGCGGAGCTGGTTCCCTGGTCGGTGATGGATGACGAGCTCCCGCTCAGCACCGCGGCCCGCGAGGTGTTGACCGAGCGCTACCTGCGCCGTGACCGCACCGGACAGGTGGTGGAGTCACCGGGTGAGCTCTTCGCCCGGGTCGCGGCGGCGATCGCCTCGGTCGAGTCCCGCTACGGCCAGGATCCCACGTCGTGGGCGCCGCGCTTCGAGCAGCTCATGCGGGATCTCACGTTCCTGCCCAACTCGCCGACGTTGATGAACGCGGGAACCGGGATCGGGGTGCTCTCGGCCTGTTTCGTGCTCCCCATCGAGGACTCGCTGCGGTCGATCTTCGGCACCCTGGCCGACGCGGCGTTGATCCACCAGGCCGGTGGCGGCACCGGGTTCTCCTTCTCCCGCATCCGTCCCGCGGGTGATCTCGTCGGCACCACCGGCGGGCGGGCCAGTGGCCCCCTCTCGTTTCTGCGGCTCTACGACACCGCCGCCGACGTGATGCGCGAAGGTGGCCGGCGGCGGGCCGCCAACATGGCCGTGCTGGAGGTCTCCCACCCCGACATCGAGGCCTTCGTGGCGGCCAAGCACGACCTCCGGGAGCTGCACACCTTCAACCTCTCGGTGGGCGCCACCGACCAGTTCATGCGGGCCGTGGTCGAGCGTGAGCGCTTCGAGTTGGTCAACCCGCGCACCCGGCGGTCCACAGGCCACATCGACGCCCGCGAGCTGTTCGAGCAGATCTGCGAGGAAGCCTGGCGCAGTGGGGACCCCGGCCTCGTGTTCCTCGATCGCATCAACCGGGCGAACGTGCTGCGCAGTGTCGGCCGTATCGAGGCCACCAACCCCTGCGGGGAGGTGCCGCTGCTGCCCCACGAATCGTGCAACCTGGGCTCGATCAACCTGGCCCGCCTCGTCGAGCGCGGCCGCCTCGACCGGCGGCGGCTGGCGGAGGTGGTCGCGACCGCGGTGCGGTTCCTCGACGACGTCATCGACGCCGCCACCTACCCGACCCCCGAGACCGAGGCCGCGGCGCACGGCTCCCGCAAGATCGGGCTCGGCGTGATGGGGTTGGCCGAGCTGCTCGCGCTCCAGGGTGTCGCGTATGACAGCGAGCTGGGGATACGGACCGCCGCCCACGTCATCCGCACGATCGCCGGCCACGCGGTGCGAGCGAGCGAGCAGCTCGCCGAGGAGCGCGGACCGTTCCCCCTCTGGGAAGCCAGCACACTCGCTCGCCGTGGCCGCCGGCCGCGCCGCAACGCACAGCTGCTGTCGATCGCGCCGACCGGGACCATCTCGCTGCTGGCCGGCACCACCGCCGGCATCGAGCCCGTCTTCGCTGTCGTGTACGCCCGCCAGCTGCTCGGCGCTGCCCACCTGGAGGTGAACCGAGCGTTCGAGACCGTCGTGCGCGAGGCCGGGCTGTGGTCCACCGACCTTCTCGACCAGCTCGCCGTCACCGGAAGCGTGCAGGGCATCGACGGGCTCCCGCGCTCGATCAAGCGGGTGTTCCGCTCGGCGCTCGAGATGGCCCCCGCCTGGCACGTGCGGATGCAAGCCGCCGTGCAACGCCACGTCGATGCCGCGGTGTCCAAGACCGTCAACCTGCCGAACGACGCCACGCCCCGCGACATCGGGAACCTCTACCGGCTCGCCTGGCGGTCGGGGGTGAAGGGCATCACCGTCTACCGAGACGGCAGCCGGCCGGACCAGGTCCAGCGACGCCTCGCCCCGGCCGGCAGCGAGGCGGCGATCGCCGTGGCCCCGACCTTCTCGGGGGGATGCTCCGCTCGCGAGTGCCACTACTGATCGCTGCCGGATGGCCTCGGGCCGCTCGATCGGCCACGCTGGGGGGATGGCCACGGGGGAACTGGACGACCGCGAGGTCCGAGCGCGATCCCCGCGCGCCGAGCCGGCCCGGGATCCTGGCGCGGAGCTGGCCGCCACGGCGGCGGTCGCCGGCGGAGCGGCACCTGCCGATCCGGTGGATCGCCTCCTGGAGCTGTTCGACCTCGAGGCGCTGGGCGACGACCGGTTCGAGGTGCCCAACCCCGACCGGGGCTTCGGGGAGCGGGTGTTCGGTGGCCAGGTCGCGGCGCAGGCCCTGCGGGCCGCGCAGCTCACGGCTCCTTCCGGGCACCAGGCACATTCGCTGCACGCGAACTTCCTGCTCGGCGGGCGTCCCGGCGAGCCCATCGTCTACGAAGTCGATCGCCTCCGCGACGGCCGCTCCTTCAGCACCCGGCGAGTCGAGGCCCGCCAGGGTGACGAGCGGATCTTCACCCTCGTCGCATCGTTCCACCGGGACGAGCCGGGTGCGGAGTACCAGAAACCGATGCCCGACGTGCCCGCGCCGGCCGACAGCCCGACCCGCATGCTGTTCATCCCCGAATCGGAGCGACCGCGGCTGCCGTTCGAGCTGCGGGAGATCGGCGGCACGGAGCCCGACGAGCACGGCTGGATCGAGTCCACCCGGCGCGCGTGGATGCGCCTCACCCGCCGGATCGACGACGACCCCGCACTGCACCAGTGCGTGCTCACCTTCTTCTCCGACATGGGGGCGGTGTTCATGGCCTGGGCGCCGCTGCCCGAGCAGCCCCTGGATCGCCTGATGGGGGCCAGCCTCGATCATGCCGTGTGGTTCCATCGACCGATCCGGGCCGACGACTGGTTCCTCTACGACGGTCACGCGGTGTCCAACGCCGGCAGCCGGGGCCTGATGCGGGGCACCATGCACGGCGAGGACGGCGTGCTGGGCCTCTCGGTCGCCCAGGAAGCCCTGCTCCGGGTCCTGCGCTGAGCGAGGACCTCCCGGATGCATCGCCGACGCCACCTCGCCACGGTGGCGGTGATCGTCCTGGCCGGCAGCCTGCTGGCGGCCTGCACGGGCTCGGGCTCGACCTCGCACCGGTCGACCAGCGGCACCGCCGCGCCCCCCGGGGGGTCCGTACCGGTCGCGGAGCGCTGCACGCCGGCCCGGCCGGCACCGGGCGCGATCGTGGCGGGGCAGACGCAGACGCTGCCGCACGGCGGGCTCGAGCGACGCTACGCCGTGCACCTGCCGCCCACCTACGACGGCAGCACCGCCGCACCGCTGATCCTCAACCTCCACGGCTTCGGCAGCACCATCGAGCGCCAGGACGCGATCACCGACCTGCCGTCGCGGGCAGGTGCCCGGGGCTACGTCGTCGTCACCCCCCAAGGTGCGCCGCTGTCGGTGCCGGTCGACTCACCGGAGGCGGAGCAGGCCGCGGGGTTCGAGGGGTTCTCGTTCTGGAACTTCTTCGGCTCCAGTGGCATCGACTTCGGTGCGGCCGGCCCACCCCCCGGGTTCGAGGGTGTCGCCTCGTCCGCCCTCGGCGCCGACGACGTCGGTTTCCTCGCCGCCCTGATCGACCACCTCGCCGCCGAGCTCTGCGTGGACCCGCGCCGCATCTACGCCACCGGCATGTCCAACGGCGCCGGGATGGCCACCACCCTCGGCTGCGAGATCGGAGGTCGTCTGGCGGCCGTTGCCGCGGTCTCGGGTGTCAACCTGACCGGCGCGTGTCCTGGTCACGACGCGGTGGCGGTGCTCGCCTTCCACGGTGATGCCGACGACGTGGTCGCCTACACGGGCGGCACGCTGATGGGGGTCCAGCTCGGCAACCCGTCGGTGCCGGCGCGCATGGCCGCCTGGGCCGCTCGCAACGGCTGCGACCCCGGGCCGGGAGTGGAGGATCGCGCGGGGGGACAGGTGACGGTGATGAGGTGGAGCGGCTGCGACCGGCCGGTCCAGTTGTGGACGCTGCACGGCTGGGGCCACCGCTGGCCACTCGGCTCCTCGGCCGAGCACGCGGCTCCGGTGGATGCCACCGAGCAGGTGCTGGACTTCTTCGACGGCTCCGGGAGCTGACGGCTGGCAGCGAGCCGTCCGGTGGGTGCGGGCCCGCGCTGGGCACGCGGGTCGCCTGCAGGTCACGATCGCGGTGGTGGACCACGATCCCCGCGAGGATTGGCGAGAGGACCGCACGCTCGTGGCCGTGCAGGAGCGGCTCGGTGGAGCCGAACCGGCGCCCTGGCAGCCCGAGCCGGGCCGCCCGCTCATCGCGGCGGGGTGCTTCGTGGCGTTCGCCAGGGGTGAGCAGGGTCCGGGCCACGCCGGCGATCACGCCTGGTGCGCGGCGGTACTGGTCGATGAGCACGGCCGGCTGCGGTCGGGGGTGGTGGTCCCCGGGCTGGCAGGGGCGAGCTACGCGCCAGGCATGCTCGCCCGCCGGGAAGGCTCCATGCTGCTCGACGCCCTGGAGGCCCTCGACGGCCGGCCCGAAGTGCTGCTGGTGGACGCCACCGGGCGCGACCACCCCCGGCGTGCGGGCCTGGCGCTGCACCTCGGGGCGGCGACGGACCTGCCGTCGGTCGGGGTGACCCATCGCCCGCTGGTGGCCACGGGCGCCGAGCCGGTGGACCCCGCGGTGGGTGCCACCGCGCCGCTGTTCTTCGACGGAGAGGAGGTGGCCCGGTGGGTGCGCACCCGGCCCGGCGTGAAGCCCCTGGTGGCCCACGCGGCCTGGCGGACCAGCGTGGACGTCGCGGTCGAGGTGGTGTTGCGCACCACCGGCACGGCTCGGACCCCCGAGCCGTTGCGGCGGGCCCGCTGTCTGGCCCGCGAGGCCCGCTCGGAGGGGCTGGATCACCCTGTCGAACAGACGTTCGTCTAACGTGGCGGGTGTGGACTCCGCTGAGCAGGCGACGATCCTGCACGCCGATCTCGACGCGTTCTACGCGTCGGTCGAGCAGCTCCTCGACCCGGCACTGCGCGGCAAGCCGATCGCGGTGGGAGACGGGGTGGTGCTGGCCGCGTCCTATGAGGCGAAGGCGTTCGGCGTCCAGGGCGGGATGGCAGCCTGGCGGGCCCGGCGGCTGTGCCCCCACCTGCAGTTCGTCGGAGGCCACTTCCGCGAGTACCAGCGTCTCGCTGACAAGGTCATGCGGGTCTTCGAGGACGTCACCCCGGCCGTCGAGCGGATCTCGATCGACGAGGCCTTCCTCGACGTGCGCGGCTCGACGCGCCTGTTCGGCCAACCAGCGGACATCGCTCGCCGGATCCGCGACCGGGTCCGCACCGAGATCGGGCTGCCCGTCTCGATCGGGGTGGCGACCACGAAGCACCTGGCCAAGGTGGCCTCGCAGGTGGCCAAGCCGGACGGACTGGTGGTCGTCGAGCCGGGGCAGGAGCGGGCGTTCCTCGATCCGCTTCCCGTCGAGTTGCTCTGGGGTGTCGGGCGGGTGACCCGGGAGCGGCTCGCGAGGGCGGGCATCCGCACCGTGGGGGAGTTGGCCGCGGTGTCGCCCGCGGCCCTCGAACGGCTGGCCGGTGCGGCGGTTGGCCGGAAGCTGTCATCGCTCGCGGCCAACGCCGACCCGCGACGGGTGGCGCCGGGTGGGCGGTCGCGATCGGTGGGTGCGCAGTCGGCGCTCGGTCGGCGGGAGGCCACTGCCGACCTCCTGCAGGCGGTGCTCGGGCATCTCGCCGACCGGGTCGCCACCCGGCTGCGAGCCGCTCGGCGGGCCGGGCGGACCGTCACCGTGACCGTACGGTTCCCCGGCCTGCGCACCGTCACCCGTTCGATCACCCTCCCCGCGCCGGTCTCGACCACCCTGACCCTCACCGAGGTGGCGGTGGACCTGGCGCAGCTCGTGCTCGACGAGCAGCCCCTCGAGCGGGAGGTCACGTTGCTCGCCATCTCCGTCTCGAACCTGGTCGACGAGCTCGCGCTGCAGCTCGAGCTGCCGCTGGGCCTCGACGGAGGCCGCCGCCCGGGCACGCCCAGCGGGTCGGCCCGGTGGGCGATCGATCGAGCGGTGGACGACGTGCGAGCGAAGTTCGGTCGCCGGGCCCTGGGGTACGCCGGCGTGGCGCTCGCGGACCTCGGCGGTGTGCCCGAGGAGCTCCGGGAGCTGGTCGAAGCCGAGCGGCGGGAGCCGCGTGACGCCGGCCCCCGAGTGTCGCGGCTCTAGGCTGCTCGGACGTCGCCCGCTCAGCGAGCCGGCCGGCTGACACCCCCGGGGTGCGGGCCCGGGCTGCGCTCCGTGCCCGGTCCCGGACCGCTCGCCCGCCGGGCCAGGAACGGCACCACGGGAGCGTGGCCCGCTGCTTCCTCGCCGGCGAGGAGCCGCCGGAGCGCGGCAACCATCTTCGCGGCCCGTTGCTTGGCGGTGGCAGCTCTCGGCCCCTCGAAGTGCGTGTCGACCGTCGCCGCGAACAGCTCCAGCCAGCGCTCGAAGTGCGCGTCGGTGAACGGGAACCGCTGATGGGCGGGCTCGTGGGCCCGCAGGGGGTTACCCGTATAGCCACGCTCACCGAGCAGCTGCCACGACCAGAAGTCGGTCAGGGTGGCGATGTGTGCCGCCCAGTCCACCCCCATCCCCTCGAAGATGGGTCCGAGCAGGTCATCGGTCGCCGCGTCCCGGTAGAAGGCGCGCACCAGCAGTTCGACGTCCTCCCGGGTGTCGAGATCGCGGGACGTGGGCTCGCTGGTCATCTCTTGAGGTCCGACTCGAGGGCCAGGACCGCGGGAAACAGCACGTTGCTCTCCTTGTGCACGTGCAGGTGGACGTCCGCTTCGAGCGCCGCGAGGCCTTCGTACAGCGCGGTGTAGCTGGCGCAGGCATCCGCGGGCGGGGTGAACCCGTCGGTCAGCGTCCGCAGCTGCGCGAGCAGCTCGCCCGTGCGGTCGTGCTCCGCCAGCATGACCCGGATCGGCGCCTGGAGCGTGCCGCAGTGGAAGGCCGGACGCGTCGCGGCTCCGGCGAGCTCGCGGATCATGGGGAACAGGACCTGTTCCTCTTTCGCCAGGTGTGGTTCGAGGTCGGCACGCAACGCCTCGACCAGCTCCGCTACGCGCACCAGCTCCGGATGTCGGCCGCCGTGGACACCGGCGACCTTGTCGGCCAGCGCCTGCAGGCGGGGTAGCTCGCCGTCGAGGTACGCGTGGTGGGTGGCCATGATGTGATCGACCAGCTCCGCGGGGTCCATGGCTCCCCACTCCGATGCTGGAACGGCCGGCTCAGCGGCGAGCTCGGCCACCACCTCGTCGGGATCGATGCCCCGAGCGGCGCAGGCGTCCCGGAGCCGTTGGGCTCCGCCGCAGCAGTAGTCCAAGCCGTGTCGCTCCAGCACCCTGGCGGCAGCAGGGTTGGCGGTCACCAGCGAGGCGAGCGTCGGGTCCTCGGTCATGGGAGTGCTCCTTTCTTCACGCGAGATGGAACCCGAGCGCCGCTGCGCTCACGCCCACCGCCCCGGCGAGCTCCGGTGCGAGCCGGCGGCTGCGTGACCGCCGGTCGAACCCCAGCTCCAGAGCCACGAGGGGGGTGGCGGCCAGCGCGGGCCACCAGAGGTGGGCGCCGGCGATGACGGTTGCGGCGGCGGCGAGGACGACGAGGATCGCGCCCACGACCAGTACCGGGGTGCGGGCGAGCTGGGTGCGGGCGAGGTCGCGACCCCGATGGTGGTCGACGAGCACCATCCGCAACGGTTGGCGCAGGAGGAAGGCCCCCACGGCGGCCAAGCCGAGCAGCACACCGGCGATGGTCGGGGCGATGAGCAGCCCGAGGAGCACCGGCTCCCCGGTGAGGCCCCAGCCGCCGTGCTCGTTCGGTACCGCGACGGACCGCAGGGTCGACCGTCGGGGGGCGACGGCGACGCCGGGCTGGTTCATCGCGGGCCCCGACCGGCGACGCCTGCCAGCGTGGTGTCCGACAGCTCCTGCAGCAGGAGGGTGCGTGCCCGCGACCAGGGTATGTGCAGCGCGCAGTGCCCACCCCGGCTGCACGGGCGGTCCTCCAGGACGCAACCCGCGGTGTCGGTGGGCCCTTCGACCGCCTCGATCACCTCGAGCACCGACAGCGCGTCGAGGTCGGTCACGAGGGTGTAGCCCCCGGTGGGCCCGGGATCGGAGCGGACCCAACCCCGGCTCACCAGGGGAGTCATGGCCTGGGCCAGGAAGCCGGGCGAAGCGCCCACCCGTGCGGCCAGCTCCGCTGCTTTGAGCCGGCCCCGTGCCTCGCCGAGGGTCAGCAGGGCGCGGGTGGCGAGATCGGCCCGGCGGGTGATCTCCAGTCGCATAGTCAAGGACTATAGGTCAGGACCAGCGATCGCACCCCGGGTTCGCGCCGGCCTCGTCAGCCCTCTCGGGGATCGCGGATGGACGACGCGGTCTTCTACGAGCTACCCCAACGCTCCATCAACCCCGTCACCACCAACATCCCCGGGCCGCCGTCCCTCCTGTACTGCCTCGGACGACCTCCTGCGTGCTGCCGGCTGATCGCCGCCCGGGCTCGCGATCGCCGATGCGGCCTAACCGGATCACCGCCCCGGTGTCGGTGGCGGCGTGTCGCCGCCACCGCTGCTCTGTTCGGGCATGGCGAGGGCGGCCGCCAGCTCCGCCAGGTGTGCCCCCCAGTTTCGGGCCCGCTCCTCTTCGCCCCCGAGCAGGCGGTTGTCCTTGTCTACGAGGAAGCTCTCCGGCTCGGTGACGAGCCGGTAACCGTCGTGGCGCAGTCGCCTGGCGATGCCCTTGGAGGCCCGGCCGGTGAACAGGGCCGGCGCATCGGCACGGGTGTCGAAGGCCGCGGCCAGGGAACTGTCCGAGGGGCCGAGGGTGTGGAACCAGTCTCGCAGACCGGGCCCTTCAGCATCGGGGTCGAGACCGAGGTGCTCGTCCTTGGCGGCCATCTCCGCCGCGGACCGCCTGCTCGGGGCAGAGGTCATGCCGTGCGCGTGGGTGGGGCCGCCGACGACGAGCAGGTCGGCTCCGGCGACCGCTGCCGGGTCCGCACCCTCGACCGGGGTCACCGTCACCTCGAAGGCAGCGGCGAGGCCGGCACCGATGTGGTCGGCCACCACATGGGTATTCCCGAACATCGACTCGTAGACCACCAGCGCCCGCACGTCGGACTCCTTCCTCAACGGTTGACCCTCAGCGGCTGACTGTCCCGCCCGGGGCGGCGGTGGCAAGGTGGCTGGTGAACCAGTCTCTGGCCAGGGCCGCTGCCTGGTCGAGTGTTCCGGGCTCCTCGAACAGGTGCGTCGCCCCAGCCACCACCTCGAGGCGGTTCTCGCACCGGAGATGGCTCTGGGCACGGCGATTCAACTCGAGGACGATGTCGTCGCGGCTTCCCACGATGAGCAGGGTCGGCGCCCGGACCTCGGCCAGACGCGGGATCGCCAGGTCGGGTCGGCCCCCGCGCGAGACGATCGCCGCGACCCGACTGCCCGGCTCGGCGGCAGCCCAGAGCGCGGCCGCGGCACCGGTGCTCGCCCCGAAGTACCCGATGGGAAGGCCCCGCGCCGCCGGATGCTCACTCACCCATGCGGTCACGAAGCCCAGGCGCTGCGCGAGCAGGTCGATGTCGAAGACGTTGGTCCGGTCCCCCTCCTCGGCCGGCGTGAGCAGGTCGAACAGCAGGGTGCCGAGGCCACCCCCGTTGAGGATCTGCGCCACGTACCGGTTCCGGGGGCTGTGGCGACTGCTGCCGCTGCCGTGCACGAACACCACCAGGCCGCTGGCCCCCGGGGGGAGGCAGAGGTGGCCACCGAGCTTGACGCCGCCGGCGGGCACCGTCACCTCCGCGTCGACACCCGGGGGGTCGCCCGGCACGGTGGTTGGGCCGCCCGGCTCGGTCGCCGCTCGGGTCCGGGCTGCGGCCGCCGCGAGCAGGTCGGCGACCTCCTCGTCGGAGGTCTGGGTGAAGTCCACGTAGAACTGGCCGACCGCCCAGAAGTCTTTCGGCTGGTGGAGGCAGACCACCTCATCGGCATCACCGGCGAACCTGGCTTGACAGTCGGGAGGCGCCACCGGAGTGGCGACGACGACCCGGGTCGCGCCATGAGCCCTGGCCACCTGGCATGCGGCCTTGGCGGTGGAACCGGTGGCGATGCCGTCGTCGACGATGATGACGGTCCTGCCTGCCACCGGCACGCGGGCCCGACCGGAGCGGAACCGTTCGGCACGGCGTTCCAACTCGACCCGCTCAGCCGCCTCGGTGGCTGCGATCTCCGCGTGGCTGACCTTCGCCAGCCGCACGACGTCGTCGTTGATCACCCGCACCCCGTCCTCGCCGATGGCCCCCATCGCCAATTCGGGCTGGAACGGGACGCCGAGCTTGCGAACCACGATCACGTCCAATGGGGCATCCAGGGCTTGCGCCACCTCGAACGCGACCGGCACGCCCCCGCGGGGCAGCCCGAGCACGACGACATCGGTGCCTCGGAACCGAGGTTCGAGCACGGCGGCGAGCTGCCGGCCCGCGTCGGTGCGGTCGGTGAAGCGCATTCGCCCTCCTCAGGTGCCAGCAGGCTGATCCGAGCCGATCCGAGCACGATGGCCACCTGCCAGGTACTCCTTGCCTGCCGATCTTGCCAGCTCCTCAATACCCGCGGCCGACCCAGCCCCGAACCAGGTGCCCGGGAGCGACCGGCAGGAGACTCACCTACTCCCTGGTGGGGTAGTGAAGGGTGGTCGGTGAACGGTCCGGTGCGGCGCGCCGGGTGCGAGGTCGAGGACGTGGCGATGAAGGCACAGGTCGGAGACAAGCTGGTGATCCGGGGGCACAAGGTGGGCGAGCACGAGCGGGTCGGCAGGATCGTCGAGGTTCGGGGAACCGATGGGGAAGCGCCGTGGCTGGTCGAGTGGGACGACACGGAGGGCCAGCACCTCTTCTGGCCGGGCAGCGATGCGGAGGTCGTGCACCCTCGCCCTGTGCAGGGAGAGGGACCCCTCTAGCCGTTCACCGGCGCGCGGTCGGCGCCATCGACCCACCGTTCACACCAGCAGCATCGGCACGGCTCCGCTTCGTGGCCTCAACGCGTCAACCTCGCGTCGTTTTCGGCACGGCTCTTTCGTTTGACGCTACGCCGTCGTAGCGTGAACCGCGGCGCATTCGTGAGTGGCGGGTTCGAGCCTCGGGGGGGTAGTCGTGGGCCTTGCAGAGCGGGTGACGCCAGTGCCGGGACGGTATCGCAGGGGCAGCACCGTGGCCCGCTACCTGAGCGCGGCAGGCGACGCCGGCCCGGGCGGCGACTGGTACGACGTGATCTCCTCGCATCATGGTCGAGTGCTCGTCATCGGCGACATCGCTGGCCATGACGCCTCAGCGGCGGCGGCCATGTGGGAGATGCGGGCCAGGCTGCGCAGCGCGCTCTGGGACGGGAAGCCACCGTCGAGCGCCCTGGCGGAGCTGAACACCTCCATGGTGCGCGGCGGCATCTTCGGCACGTGCTGCTGCGTGCAGATCAGGGGGAACTGGGCCACGATCGTTTCGGCCGGCCACCTCCCCCCGATCCTCATGACCGGCACCCGAGCCACCGCGCTCAGGGTACCGGTGGGCGTCCCCATGGGCGTCGAGGACGTCACCACGTACACCGCAGCCGCAGTGCCGGTCCAGCGGGGCGCACTCGTGGCTCTCTACACCGATGGTCTCATCGAACGTCGTGGGGAGTCGATCACCGACGGCATCGATCGGTTGACCCGTACGCTCGGCCGTGGCCCGCACGAACTCGACGAGCTCGCCGACTTCCTCTTCGCGGATCTGGCGCGGGAGGAGCGATCGGGCACCGGGCCCGACGACACGACCCTGCTGCTTCACCGGGTGGAACCCGTCTCCGTGCCTCACCCGGCACCCCTCGACCTGACTCTCGTGGACTGATCTGCTCGGCATCGGGTACGCACATCGTCCACGTGGCGCCTCATCACGGGACGTTGGTCCCTAGGGACCGAGGCGCTCGGCTCCGAACATGGTGAGGACGAGGGGGCGCTGAGCACGTGCTCCCGACCCGATGCAGTGAGGGAGTCGATGGCAGAGACGTCCACGTCGGGCTGGGGGACCGACGCCATGGCCACCTTCGGTGGACGGTCGCCGAAGTCGAGGATCTCGGTGCTGGTCGTCGCCGACCGCCCGGTGCCCAGGCAGAGCGTCTGCGACGCGTTGTGGCACGAGGGGGTGGAGGTCGCAACGACGGTGGCAGGTGAGGATGCCGCAAGCAGGGTCGGGGTCGTGGGGCCCGATGTGGTCGTCGTCGACCTCACTGGGCACCCGAGCGCGATGCTGGAAGTGTGCCGGCGGATCCGGAGGGTGAGCCGGGTGCCGATCATCGTGACCTCGACCGTGTCCGAGACCCGAGCGGTGGTGGACACCCTCGACGCCGGCGCTGACGACTACCTGGTCAAGCCGGTCAGCGTCGTCGAGCTCACCGCCCGCATCCGGGCGGTCCTCCGGCGGGCAGGTGCAGGGCGGGCGCCCGCCGTGCTGCGAGTCGGAGGATTGGAGATCCGCATGGACGAGGGGGTCGTGGTGCTCGAGGGTCGCCCGGTCGCGCTCACCCGGACCGAGCTCCGCCTGCTCGGTGAGCTGGGAGCGAACGCGGGCCGGGTGCTCAGCCGCCAGCAGCTCCTCGAGCGGGTCTGGGGCCACGCGTACCTGGGCGAGAGCCGGCTCATCGATACCCAGGTCCGCCGGTTGCGGGCCAAGATCGAAGCTGACCCCTCGCAGCCCAGGCGGATCGTGACCGTCCGAGGTCTGGGCTACAAGCTGGTGGCGGAGAACCCCGGATGACCAGGCGATCGCCATCATGAACGGGAACGACCGCGGGCCCTCATCGCCCCCGGCTGGCCACCGGGTGGTACCCCACACGGCTGATGTCATCATCGAGGCCTGGGCTCCCACGAAAGGGCAGTGCCTGGAGCACGCGGTGCTCGCGTTGGTGGAGTCGTTCGTCGAGTCGGACCCGGGCGTCGAGCCCGATGCCGTGGTGGCGATCCCGTTCACGATCGATGCTCGCACCGACGACGACCAGGTGGTGGCGTTGCTCGAGGAGGTCATCTACGTGGTCGAGACCAAGGCGGTGGTGCCGATCGGGGTCCAGCTCACCGTGGACGCCGAGGGGGTGGCAGGCACCTTCGACACGGTGGCCGCCGAGGCGGTCGAGCTGGTCGGGGCGGTACCCAAAGGCGTCTCCCGTCACGGGCTGGAGTTCCGCCTCCGTGACCGGGACGGATGGTGGTGCCGGGCCCTGGTCGACGTGTAGACCCTGCTTCAGCCCTTGACCACCCCGATCGGGCGCAGGCGCGCCACCCGCCGCGCGAGCCCCGCCTCTTCACAGACTCGGGCGACTTCGTCGACGTCCTTGTACGCCATCGGCGCTTCCTCGACCAGCCCGCGACGGGACGCGGCCCGGACCGCCACCCCACTGGCCTCGAGGTCGTGCCGGAGGCGGTCGGCGCGGGTCTGGCGGGCTGCGGCATGCCGGCTCATGACCCGCCCCGCGCCGTGGGCAGCAGAGTGGAACGCTCCGCCGGTTTCCGAACCGACCAGCACGTAGGAGGCGGTGCCCATCGAGCCCGGGATCAACACCGGTTGGCCGATCTGGCGAAGGTCCGCGGGCAGTGCCTCATGACCGGGTGGCAACGCCCGGGTCGCGCCCTTCCGGTGGACGCAGAGACGCCGGGGCACGCCGTCGATCTCGTGGGTCTCGATCTTGGCCAGGTTGTGCGAGACGTCATAGAGGAGCTCGAGCTGCTCCGTGCCGGCGACCAGGCCGAACACCTGACGGCAGGCCTCCGTCAGGAGTTGGCGGTTGGCGCGCCCGTAGTTCGCCGCGGCCGCCATCGCGCCCAGGTACGCCTCCCCCTCGGGCGAGTGGACGGGCGCGCAGGCGAGTTGGGGATCGGGGATCTCGATGCCGTAGCGATCCATCGCCGGCCGCATCGCCTTGACATGGTCGGAGCAGATCTGGTGACCGAGGCCGCGGCTTCCGCAGTGGATCATCACCACGACACGGTCCTGTTCCAGGCCGAACGCGGCTCCGGTTCTCGCGTCGAAGACGTCGTCGACCACCTGGACCTCGAGGAAGTGGTTGCCCGATCCCAGGCTGCCGACCTGCTGCAGTCCCCGCTCGAGGGCTCGCTCGCTCACGCCGGCGATCACCGCCCCTTCCAGGGTCCCGTGGTCTTCGCATCGTTCGAGGTCCGCGGGGCTGCCGTGGCCGCTCGCCACCGCGTACTCGGCGCCCCGCTCGAGGATCCGGTCCAGCTCCCGCACGCCGGCCAGATGCCAGACCGCGCCCTGCCCCAGCCCACGTGGGATCCGCCGGGACAGCTCGTCCATCAGCTGCGACATGTTCGGCGCCAGCTCGCCGACCGTCAGGGGCGAGACCAGGAGGCGCACACCGCAGGAGATGTCGAAGCCCACGCCACCAGGGGAGACCACGCCGCCGGCGTCGATGTCCGTGGCGGCCACGCCACCGATGGGGAAGCCGTATCCCCAGTGCACGTCGGGCATGGCGTAGGAGGCCTCGACGATGCCGGGAAGGGTGGCCACGTTCGCGACCTGCTCGAGTGATCGGTCGTCGTGGGCCACCGCCAGCAGCGCCTCGGAGGCGAACACGACGCCGGGAACTCGCATCGGGCCGCTCCGCGGGAGCCGGAAGCGGCAGGGCCCATCGGAGACGAGCTGCGTCGTCACGGCTCGCGCTGATCAGCGCCGTATCGCTCGCGGGTCGGGCGTCGGCGAGAGGATCGGTTCCCAACGATCGGCGAGGCGCTTCTCCAGTGCGGCCATCGTCGTGTACTCGAGGTCGTCGAGCGGCAGGCGATGCGGTTCGAAGGGGCCGTGCCGGCGGAACCAGTCCATCAGGTCGTTCGCCTGCTCCCGTGCCCGGTCGAAGGCGGGGTCGTCGAAGAGGTCCCGCGGGCCGATGAGGCTGCCGCCGTGGACCTGGTAGCCGAGTGCCACCACCCGTGGCGGGCCGTCGAAGCGTGAGGGGTGAGCGTCGCTGGCCGCCACCGGCATCATCGGTGCGTGGTGCGAGCCACGCATGCAGCCGGCAACCCCGTAGGCGAACGCGAACGGCTCGAGCACCTCGCCGACCGCGGGGAGGCCCGACTGGCAGCGCACGATCATGACCGGGTCGTCCTTACCGACGTACCTGCCGGCGATCAGCGACAGCCGTTGAGTGCTGGTGGCAGCGGCGGTCTCTCCGAGGGACTTCGAGATCACCCGGTGGACGACGTAGCGGGCAGGGGCGCCGATGAACATGAGGAGGTCGTACATCTCCGCCGGGCAGTCAAAGATGAGCCGCTTGTCCTCGTACAGGTCGTACACCTCGAACAGGAAGCCCTCGTGCATCTTGGCGTCGATGACCAGCCCTGCCGAGTTGAAAGGATCCGCGAACATCTTGAACAGCGGGAGGTTCCATGCACCGGGCTCGGTCTTGTCGGCGAAGAAGCAGATCACGGGTTCGCTCGGCCGCTCCTCGAACTCGAGCTCCGCGTAGCCCGGTCCCATACCCCGGAGGTTGCCGCTGAAGGCCTCCGAGAGCAGATCCTGCCCCGCTCCGTAGAGGCCGAGGCGGGTGGCCACCGCCGTGGTCTGCGTGAAGACCTCCCACGCGAACTCGTGCACCGCGGGATCGTCGGCGGGATGGGCGTGCAGCATGACCAGCGCCAGATCGTCACCGCAGGTGGCGACCTGACCATCGAGCAGGAGGTCGCCGCGGGCCCCGTCGATAGCGCTCGCCGCCACCTCCACCATCTCGGGGTGGACGGCCGAGTGGCCCACGAATCCGCCCGTGTCCGCCTTGATGATGCTGAGCGTGGTCATGCCCTACCTCCTCTGCACTTCGTACCCATGCTGGGGGAGTCGTTCCCCCGGAACAAGGGGCGAAGGTCCCCGCCGAGCCGGGTGACCTCCGGATCGGCGTCGCTGCGGGTAGCTGCCGTTCGAGCCCGCCTGCTCGAACGGAGACCGGCAAAGCAGCGGTCAGTCGAGGCGGACCCACTCGAGCTGGCGCGGCGCGACGGCGGTCCAGCCGTGGTCGCCCGCCAGCCGGTCGGCGAGCGCGGCGCTCGCTCGGGGCTCCCCGTGCACGACGTAGGCCGTCTCGGGCGGGGGTGCGGCGGTGAGCCAGGTCACCAGCTCGTCGGCGTCCGCGTGCACGGAGAACGCGTCGACGACCAGCACCTGAGCACGCACCGGCACGTAGCGCCCGAGCATCTTGATCGCGGGCGCGCCCGCGGCGAGCTGCTCGCCTCGGGTGCCCGCGGCCTGGAAGCCGACGAGGATCACCGCGTTCCGCGGATCGGGCAGGCACCGCGCCAGGTGGTGCAGCACCCGCCCACCGGTGGCCATGCCCGAGGCGGAGATGATGATCGAGGGATAGGTCAGCTCGTTCAGGGCGATGGACTCCTCCGGCGTGTGGGCCTCGTGCAGGTCGCCGGCGTCGAAGGGATCACCGTCGCCGAGACCGGGCCGGAGCTGGGGGTCCTGTGCCGCGGCGGCCTTGCGGTACACGTCGAGCACCGCGAGGGCCATCGGGCTGTCGGCGTACACCGGCAACCGGGGGATGCGACCCTCGGCCAGGAGGCGTCGCAGCACCAGCAGCACGACCTCGGTGCGGTCGACCGCGAACGCCGGGATGATCACCGTGCCCCCTCGTTCGGCGGTCCGGGTGATCACCCGGGCCATGCGGTCCAGGCTCACCTCCTGATCGTCGTGCCGGCGGTCGCCGTAGGTCGACTCGACCACGACGACATCGGTCGCCTGCCGAGGCGCGGGGCCACGCAGGAGGGGGTGCGAGTCCCGTCCCAGATCACCGCTGAAGAGGATCGTGCGGTCGTGGTCGGTGAGGGTGAGCGTGACCGTGGCCGAACCGAGGATGTGGCCGGCGGGTCGCATGCGCACCGAGGCACCGGGACCGGCAGCGGCGAGGGTGTGGAACGCGAGGGGGGTGAAGCGGGCCAGGGCCTCCTCCGCGTCGGCGCTGGTGTAGAGGGGCCGGGCGGGATGGTGCTTGGAGAAGCCCTTGCGGTTGGCGTAGGCGGCCTCCTCCTCCTGCAGGCGAGCCGCGTCGCGAAGCACGATGCCGGCGAGCTCGATCGTCGCGGGGGTGGCGAGGATCGGGCCGTGGAAGCCGTCGCGCACCAGCGCCGGGAGGTAGCCGAGATGGTCGACGTGGGCATGGGTGATCGCCACCGCGTCGATGGTCGCCGGGTCGGCGGCGAGGGGCTGCCAGTTCAGGAGCCGGAGCCGCTTGAGGCCCTGGAAGAGCCCACAGTCGACCAGTACCCGCCCGGGTTCGGTCTCGACCAGGAAGCGGCTGCCGGTGACGGTTCCTGCACCGCCGAGGAAGCGGAGTCGGGGAGCGCCCATCGCCGGATCGTAGGCGGCCCGCCGGTGGGCACGCGCCGCCCCGGCTCAGCCGGTGGCGCCCGGCTTGTAGAGGTCGCGGGTGATCTCTGAGACCAGTTCGGTACGCGGGGTGGCCTCGACCGTGCCGGCGTGGGCGATCTCCGCGACCGCGGGGACGGGCTCGGGGTCGGAGAAGAAGCGGGGGTCGGCGTGGTCCGCGGGGCGCCCGGTGGCGTCCAGGGTCCACCAGGAGGCTTCGAGCGCGATGCCGTTGGGGTCGGTGAAGTAGATCGACCGCATGATGCCGTGATCGATGACGTCGGTCACCTCGCAGCCGTGGGCGTCGAGGCGGTCGCGCAAGCGGTGCAGGGCGTCTTCGTCGGCGAGTCCCAGGGACAGGTGGTCGAACTGCGACGCCTGGGGGAACGGTACCCCCGCGGGCTTGGCGTAGCGTTCCACGGGTTGGTCCCGGTACTCGAAGAACGCCACGGTCGACCCGGGGGCGACCTCGAAGAAGTAGTGGCGGAAGGCCTCGGTCGCGAGCGTCACCACGAGCCGAGCTCCCAGCACTCCGTGCCAGAAACGGGTGGTGGCGTCCATGTCGGTCGTGACCAGGGCGAGGTGGTGGATACCACGCCAGAAAGGCCTGGAGGGATCCGGGGGGGCGGGGCTGGGACCGGGGGCGCTGCTCATGCTGCCAGCGTAGGGACAGCCCCACCGATCGCCTCAGCCCGGGTTCACCTTGGTCCGGCGCGTGCCGATAGAGCGGTGTGGCGGATGGC
The DNA here is from genome assembly GCF_036846205.1 of Rhabdothermincola sp. Taxonomy (NCBI): domain Bacteria; kingdom Bacillati; phylum Actinomycetota; class Acidimicrobiia; order Acidimicrobiales; family Iamiaceae; genus Rhabdothermincola; species Rhabdothermincola sp. The sequence continues at coordinate 21,366 of NZ_DAIUCK010000046.1, forward strand.
GCGAAGCCGGAGGTAGGCGACGTCTCGGGCCTCGTCGCGGCGGTGCTGGTGCTCTACGTGGAGCGCGCGCTGGGCCCTGACGGCGTCAAGCAGGTGATGGATCGGGTGGGCGCCGAGCGGGTGCTCGCGGTGGTCGAGAACTGGGAGGAATGGGTCGAGGTCGAAGTGGTGCTGGCGATCGCCATCGCGGTGGCGGAGCTGTGCCACGAGCCCGACATCGGCCGGCGGACGGGCGAGGAGCTGTTCCGGGTGCTCCAGGAGCGGGGGCTTCTCCTGGTGCCCAACCACGTGCCGCTCGCAGAGCTCATGGAGGCGGTGGTGGCCAGCGTGAACACCGCCAGCGACCTGCGGTCGGCGACCGTGATCGAGTGCGGTGATCACGACGCGAAGGTGCAGGTGGTCTCGACGGAGAAGGGCCGCACTCGTTTCTTCTGCCGCCTGCTCAGCGGGGTCTACGCCCTGATCCCGACCCTGCGGGGGATGTCTGGCACCGTGGTCGAGACCAGCTGCGTGAACCGTGGCGACGAGGCCTGCCTGTTCCAGCTGCGCTGGCGGTCGCGAGCGTTCCTCGGCACCGAGCTCGATCCGTGGCACGATCGGGTCAAGCGCCTGCAGGAGTGGGCCTGGGAGTTGGCGGCGGAGAGCCGGGATCACGCTCCGGTGGCGCTCGAGGCCGCGGCACTCCTGGAGGAGATCCAGCGCCACACCCTCACCGATCCTCTCACGGGGGCGGGCAACCGGGCGGCGCTGGAGCGCCGGGTGCAGCTCGAGCAGGACCGGCGGGGGTGCCTCGACGGGCTGACGCTGTTGTTCGTCGACCTCGACGGGTTCAAGGCCATCAATGACACCTGGGGCCACGCGGTCGGCGACCAGCTGCTCGTGCAGCTCACCGGCCGGCTGAAGGCGGCGGTCCGGGGCACGGACCTGGTGGTGCGGCTGGGTGGCGACGAGTTCGTGGTGCTGTTCCCCCACATTCCCCGCGTCGAGGACGTCGATCGGCTGGTGCGAAAGGTCCTGGCGGTGTTCGAGGACCCGTACCTCGTCGGGGCTGAGCTGCTGTCGTTGAGCGGCAGCGTGGGCATCTCACGGGCTCCCGACCACGGAGGCTCGCTGCCGGCGTTGCTGCATCACGCGGACCACGCGATGTACCGGGTCAAGCGCGCCCGCAAAGGCGCGGAGGGCCTCCGGGGCTGACGCGGGCCGGTCCCGGGCCGTCAGCCAGGCGCGGGCGACGCACCCTTCCACGGCTCTCATGGCGAGCCACGTGACCAGGCCGGCGAGCACGGTGAGCAACGTCACCGGCAGAGCCGGCAGGTGCCGGTCGAGCACCGGGTACACCTGCCAGTGGACGAGGTAGATGTACATGGATGAGGCGGCCAGTGTCGCGAGCGACCGGGCGAGCGGGCGAGGTATCCGCACCGAGCCGACCCACAGCACGGCCAGGATGCCGGCGCTCACGACAGCATCGCGTGAGGGCTCGGTGAAGAACGTCGAGACCGTGAGCACGGCCAGCACACTCACGAGTGCCTTCTGGCGGATGGTCGTGGACCGGTGCACCAGCCATCCCAGCGCGAACAGCCACAGGACCGAGTGGGTCCGATAGATGTCGTTCGCCGGATCGCCCATCGGGACGTGCCGGAGCGCGAGCGCTCCGAGCAGCACCGCCAGCGCGAACCGGAACGGGTGCCGGCGCTCGAGTCGTCGCACGCCCGGGACCGCGAACACCGCCGCAGCCACGAGGAGGACCTGGACCAGTACCTCCACGAACCAGTACCAGTACCGCCACACCCCGTCGGCCAGGTAGTTGTTGATCAGCAGGACGTTCGCCACCGTGTAGCGGTCGGAAGTGAGGTGGAGGAGCCCGACGTAGGCCATGGTGGGCACGGCGATCCGCCCGATCGAGGCGAACGCTCGACGGAGGTGATGTCGCTGGTCGCCGGACGCCAGCTGGAACCGGGCGAAGTTGATCCCGGCGATCGCGAGAAGCAGGTGGGCCCCGCCGAGCAGACCGAACAGGCCGACGTGCGTGCCGACCACGCCCACGATGGCCAGCGCTCGTAGCACGACGCTGGTCTCCGTCTGCGAGCCCCCGTTCGGGTGGCGAGGCTCGAGGCGGTTCAGCTCGCCCACGGGTATCAGGTGCCAGCCGTCGGGGAGGTACCCGAGGGCTTCTTCGATCCGGACGGACATCTCGACGTAGGAGAGTGAATCCCCCCCCAGTCCGGCGAAGGTGTCGGTGTCAGTGACGACCTCGCATCCGAGCACCCGGGCGAACTCGTCGTTCAGGGGC
>NZ_DAIUCK010000047.1:0-23595 GCF_036846205.1 Rhabdothermincola sp.
AGTCGGGGGTCGTGGTCGGGTCAGGCGGGGCGGAAGGTGAGCGGCATGCGGGCATAGCCGCGCACGTTGCCGGAGTGGATCCGCTCCATACCACCCTCGTCGACCTCGTAGTCGCGCATCTGCTGGTGGATGTGCTCGAGAGCGATCCGCATCTCCAGCCGAGCGAGCGCCGCGCCGAGGCACACGTGGATGCCGTGACCGAAGCCGAGATGGCGGTTGAGGCCGTCGCGGTCGATGTCGAACACGTCCGGGCGGTCCCACACCCGGGGGTCACGGTTGGCCGACCCGAGCAGCAACAGCACCTTGCCCCCTTCCCGCATCGTTACGCCATGAAGGGTGTGGTCGCGGGTGAGGGTGCGGGCCATGAGCTGGGTCGACCCTTCGTAGCGCAGGGTCTCCTCGACCGCATCGGGAATCCGCGACGGGTCATCCAGCAGCTTCTGCCGTTCGGCCGGGTTGCGCCACAGCCAGTACACGGCATTGCCGATGAGCTTCGTGGTGGTCTCGTTGCCGGCGATGATCAGCAGGAGGAGGAAGCCCACCACGTCACGGTCACCGAGCCGCTCCCCCTCCAGCGACGCCTCGAGCAGGGCGCTGGTGAGGTCGTCGCCGGGCCGGGCCCGCTTCGCGGTCACCATTGCGCTCAGGTACTCGTACAGCCGTGCCCCGGCCTCGATCCCCCGGGCGGTCATCTCGGGCTGGCCTTCGTCCCGGTGGATCATGTCGTCGGTCCAGCCCCGGAGCATGTCCTGATCGTCGGGTGGGACCCCGAGCATGGTGGAGATCACGTCCATGGGCAGCTTCGCCGAGTAGTCGCCGATGAGGTCGCAGCGGCCCTCGGGCACGAGAGGGTCGAGGTACTTGGCGGACAGCGCCCGGATGCTCGGCTCCAGGTCGGCGACCCGCCGGGGGGTGAAGACCCGGCTCACCAGCCGGCGCATCGCCGTGTGCTCGGGCGGGTCCATCGTGAGCATCATCGGGAGGGGGCTCTTGGGCTCGAGGGTGATTCCGTGCCGGTTGCAGAACGTCTCGTGGTCGTGCAGGGCGGCCAGCACGTCGTCGTAGCGGGAGAGGGCGTAGAAGCCGAGCTCCCGGTTCTCGTAGACCGGTGCCTCCTCCCGCAGTCGCTCGTAGAAGGGGAACGGGTCGTCGTGGACCTCGTGCGCGTACGGGTTGAACTCCACGGGTGTGGTCGTCGACGCCCCGGCCATGACGGGCCCCTCCCTGGTCGTCCGCCGTCCGGCTCGACCCGCTGGTCTCTGAACGGCGGTTCAGATAATGTGAACCGTGCTTCAGAGTAGACGATCGCCGTCCGGGGCACACGCCCGAGGGGAGGGACCGATGCGGGCTGACGAGATGATCCTGGTGAGCGTCGACGACCACGTGGTCGAGCCGCCCGGCCTCTTCGACGGGCGCATGCCGGCCAAGTACGCGGACCGGGCGCCACGGGTGCGCCGGAAGCGCAGCGGGGTCGACGTGTGGACCTTCGAGGGCCAGGACATCGCCAACCTGGCCATCAACGCGGTCGCCGGGCGACCCCGCGAGGAGTACGGCATCGACCCCACGTCCTTCGAGCAGATCCGCCCCGGCTGCTACGACGTGCACGAGCGGATCAAGGACATGAACGCCGCGGGCATCCTCGGGTCGATGTGCTTCCCGTCGTTCCCCGGGTTCGCCGGGCGCCTGTTCGCCAACGTGGACGACAAGGACTTCGCCCTCGCCACCCTCCAGGCCTACAACGACTGGCACATCGAGGACTGGTGCGGCGCCTACCCGGGCCGGTTCATGCCCCTGGCCCTGCCGGCCCTGTGGAGTGCCGAGGAGACGGCCAAGGAGGTCTACCGGGTGGCCGAGAAGGGCTGCTTCGCCATGACCTTCCCCGAGAACCCGGCGGTGCTCGGCTACCCGAGCCTCCACACCGACTACTGGGATCCTTTCTGGCAGGCGTGCAGCGACACGGGCACCGTGCCCTGTATGCACATCGGCTCGTCGTCGCAGCTCGTCGTGACCTCCGACGACGCGCCGGTCGACGTGATGATCACACTCCAGCCCCTCAACCTGGTGCAGTGCGCCACCGATCTGGTGTGGTCGGGCATCTTCCTCCGGTTCCCGCAGCTCAGGGTGGCGTTGAGCGAAGGTGGCATCGGTTGGATCCCCTACTTCCTCGAGCGCATCGATCGCACCTACGACCGCCATCGGGCGTGGACCGGTCAGGACCTGAAGGGCAAGCTGCCCAGTGAGCTGTTCCGCGAGCACGTCATCACCTGCTTCATCGACGACCCGGTCGGGGTGAAGCTGCGCGACCAGATCGGTCTCGACATGATCACCTGGGAGTGCGACTACCCCCATTCCGACACCGCATGGCCCGACGCCGCGGAGGCCCTCGAGGCGGAGCTGGCCGGGCTGAGCGACGAGGAGATCGACAAGATCACCCACCTCAACGCGATGCGGCTGTTCTCCTACGACCCGTTCTCGGTCCGGCCCCGCGAGCAGTGCACCGTCGGGGCGCTCAAGGCCGAAGCGGGGGATCACGACGTGTCGATCAAGCCCAGCGGGCAGACGATGTCGCACGGCGCGGTCACCGCGGCCGCGGTGCAGGCCAAGGCCACCGCCTGAGCCGGCCTATCGCCGTCGGGTCGAGGTCGTCGTGGTGGTCGTGGTCTCCGGCGCGGGCGGTGGTTCACCGGTGGCGGTGACGGTCACCGAGAACCGGGCGGTCCGGCCGGCGGGATCGGGATTGCCGTCGCTGCCCACGTAGCGCAGTTCGACGGTGGCGTTCCCCTCGCGCCGGGCGGCGAAGGAGATCACCTCGGCGTCACCGTCACCGGGCAGCGCCGTGGTGCTGGTCAGCAGCTCGTTGCCCAGCGGCGCCAGCACGCCCGGATCGGGTCGCCCCACCAGCTGCCAGCGGAAGCCCGCCGAGTGCTCGGCGGGCAGCAGGATCCCGAACCGGGCTCCCACGGCCACCAGGATGGGTTGGTCAGGGTCGATGAACACTGGGAAGGCCCGCGGGTCGCCCCCGTCCGCGCCGGCGATCGTCGTCGCTCCGGCGCTGGTGGTGGGGCCGGCGCTCGGGGCTTCCGATCCGGAGCAGCCCGCGAGCAGCGCGGCCAGTGCAACCACCGCGATCGTGGCTCGGCGGCAGGGCATCCCTGCACCCTATGCGGCCCTCGTGCCTCCTTCGCACCGCGACGAGAACACGTTCTAGAGTCCCCGCGTGGACTTCGACGACACGCCGGAGGAAGCCGCGTTCCGCCGGGAGGTGCGGGCGTTCCTCGAGGCCCATGCCCGGCGCAAGACCGGCACCGACGCCGACTGGTCGCGCGGCGGCGTCTCAGAGGACCCGGAGCAAGCCGCCGCGTACCTGGAACGCTGCCGGGCCTGGCAGCGCACCCTCTTCGACAACGGCTGGGCCGGCATCACCTGGCCGAAGGAGTACGGCGGGCGGGGTGGCACGCCGGCGGAGAGCATCATCTTCAACCAGGAGGCCTCGCAGTTCGACGTCACCACGGGCTTCATCGGCGCGGCTCAGCAGCTCGTCGGCCCGCCGCTGCTGCGGTTCGGCACCGAGGAGCAGAAGGCTCGCTACATCCCGTCGATGTTGAAGGGGGACGAGCTGTGGTGCCAACTCTTCAGCGAGCCCGGCGCCGGTTCCGATCTGGCCGCGTTGGCGACCCGGGCGGTGCGGGACGGCGACGAGTGGGTGGTCACCGGCCAGAAGGTGTGGACCTCGGAGGCCCAGCACGCCGATTTCGGCATCCTGCTCGCTCGCACGGACCCTGACGCCCCGAAGCACAAGGGCATCACCTTCTTCATCGTCGACATGCACTCCCCGGGTATCGAGATTCGCCCGCTGGTGCAGGCCACCGGCTTGTCGCACTTCAACGAGGTGTTCCTGACCGAGGTCCGCATCCCCGCCGGCAATGTCGTGGGCGAGGTGAACGGGGGCTGGGCGGTGGCTCGCACCACCCTGGCGAGCGAGGCGGGGATGATCGGCGGTGCCGGCCAGACCACCACGTTCCAGGCCGTCCTGGAGCTGGCCCGGGCGTGCGGGCGGACCGCCGACCCGATCGTCCGGCAGGGGCTCGCCGACGTGTACATCCGTGAGCGCATCCTCAAGTTCCACCAGATGCGCATGCAGACCGCGATCATGCACCGCCGGGGCTCGCCGCCGGACCCGTCGGTCCTCAAGAACTTCTTCACCCAGTCGCTCTCGAAGCGGGTCGACCTGGCGATCGCGCTGGAGGGCGCCCACGGGATGCTGGCCAGCGCCGATGCCCCCCAGGACGGGTTCTGGCAGAAGCAGCACATGGCGCAGTTCTCGTCGCGCATCGGGGGCGGCACCAACGAGGTGCACCGGAACATGATCGGCGAACGGGCGCTCGGCCTCCCCCCGGAGCCACGCGACGACAAGGACGTGCCCTGGCGTGACCTCCCCAAGTCCTGACCGGGACCACCTCCACACCGGGCCTGTGGCGATCAGGCGCCTCAGCAGCGTTCGAGCACCACAGGCTCGACCGTTCGTCCTGCCGCGGGTGGTTTCCCGGGCGACCGCTGCGACAATGGTGGGGTGACGTCGAGCCTGAGCCGCTACCGGCTGCGCATGTCCCCCTTGCGCCGGGCGCTCACGACGCTGCTGCTCTCGCTGATCGCGATCCTCTTCTTCGTCCCGGGTGTGCTGGCGTCGCCTCTCGGGGGCTGGTGGCGGCTGATGAGCGCGGTCGGGCTGGTGCTTTCGATCGTGGGGCTGCGCATCGTGCTCGGGCCGGTCATCGTGGTTCGCGACGAGGGCTTGCGCATCCAGCGCAACTGGCCGCTCCGCCGGGACATCCCCTGGTACCGGATCTTCCAGGTCGACGTGATCCCGGGCTTCTGGAACCTCGAGATCGAGCTCAACTCGGGCGAGCGGATCGCGCTGCCCTGCGTGGACGAGGTGGACCGGCTCTACGAGGAGCTCGAGCGCCACCGCAGCGAGATCGACGCCTGAGCGGCCAGGATCGCGTCGCCGGTCCGCTCAGATCTTGGCGTCGCGGCCTTCCCAGTAGGGGTCCCGAAGCTTGCGCTTGTAGAGCTTGCCGTTGGGGTCCCGTGGCAGCTCGGCCATGAAGTCGATCGTCTTGGGACGCTTGAACTTCGCCAGCCGATCCTCGCAGAAGGCGAGGATCTCCTCCCGCAGCTCGTCGTTCGGCTCGACCCCTTCCGCCGGCTGCACCACCGCCTTGATCTCCTCGCCCCAGTCGGGGTGCGGGATCCCGAACACCGCCACATCCGCGATCTTCGGGAACGTGAGCAGCTCGCCTTCGATCTCGGCCGGGTAGATGTTCACCCCACCCGAGATGATCATGTCGCTCTTGCGATCCTTGAGGAACAGGTAGCCGTCCTCGTCCAGCAGGCCCCAGTCGCCCACGGTGAAGAAGCCGTCCCGCCGGTTGTCCTCGGTCTTGCGCTTGTCGCCCTTGTACTCGAAGTTCGCCTGGGCGAGGGACATGTACACGGTGCCCTCGGTGTTGGGTGGGAGCTGGTTGCCGTCGTCGTCGAGGATGCGGATCTCCGAGCCGGCCCAGGCCTTGCCCACGCTGCCCGGCTTGGCCAACCACTCCTGGGCGGTGATGATCGTCCCGCCGCCCTCGGTGGCCGCGTAGTACTCCATGACCGCGTCGCCCCACCACTCGATCATCCGGCGTTTGATGTCGGGGGGGCAGGGAGCGGCCGCGTGCACCATGCAGCGCAGCGACGACACGTCGTAGCGGTTCCGGACCTCCTCGGGCAGGGCGAGCAGCCGGTGGAACTGGGTCGGCACCATGTGCGACGTGGTGACCTGGTGGCGCTCGATGAGCTCGAGCATGCCTTCCGGGGTCCACTTGTCCATGAGGACCACCTTGTGGCCCATGTGCATCGAGTTGGCCGTCCACATGAGCACGGCCGTGTGGTAGAGGGGTGAGCCGGTGATGTGGACGTTGTCGTCGAAGGGCTGCACCCCGAACATCCCCTGGAATCCCGCGTAGAGCTCGCCGAGGACGTCGGGGTCGATGTCGACCAGCGCCCGCTTCACCCCCTTGGGGCGGCCGGTGGTGCCGGAGGTGTAGTGCATCGGCGCCCCGGCGACGCGGTCGTCGGGGTTGGTGGTGGGCTGGCCTTCGAGCAGATCACTCCAGGGCCGCAGCCCCTCGATCGGGCCGACCGCGAAGCACCGGTCGGCGTCGAGGGTGATCTCGGTCATGGCCTTGCGGACCTCGTCCGCGTACCTGGCGCTGGCCACGAACACCTTCGCCTCGCTGTCGTTGACGATGTAGGCGATCTCGGGGCCGACGAGGTGATGGTTGATGGGCGTGAGGTAGAGGCCGATCTGCATGGCCCCGAGGTAGAGCTGGATCATCTCCAGCCCGTTGGGCAGCACGCAGGCTACGGTGTCGCCCCGCTCGAGGCCCTGGGCTCGCAGCCCGTGGCTCACCTGGTTGGCGGCGGCCAGCAGCTCGCCGGCGGTGTGCTCGGCACCGTCGGGGGTCACGAGCGCCACCCGGTCGGGATCGCTCTGCGCCAGCTTCCAGAACCCCAGCTCGGCCATGTCCTTCGTCCCCTTCAGCCGTATCTGACGATCTATCAGGTTAGAACGTGTTCTCGCCGATCTGCCACCGGCTGCGCGGGTGGTCGGGCCTCAGCCGGTGGGCGGTGGCCTGGTTGACCCGGTGATGGTGGGTCAGGGAGGATCGCGGCCTCATCACTTCGTTCAAGGGGGACCACATGCGTGCTGCAGTGCTACGCGAGATCGGTGGCGAGACGCTCGAGATCGTCGACGACGTGACGCTCGGCGAGCTCGGCCCGACCGACGTCAAGGTCGATATCAGGGCCACTGGCGTCTGCCATTCGGACCTGCACGCGATGAAGGGTGACCTGCCCCAGGGTGCGCCGTTCGTGCCGGGCCATGAGGGCGCCGGTGTGGTGTCGGAGGTCGGCTCGGCGGTGACGAGGCTGAGTGTCGGTGACCACGTCGTCGTGGCGTGGTCCCCGCCGTGCGGGCAGTGTGTGGCCTGCGTCGACCAGAAGAGCCCGCATCTGTGCATCATGATCCAGTTCGCCATCGCAGGGGTGCCCCGTTTCAAGGAGGGCGGCACGGACCTGTTCGGCATGGCGGGCACCGGCACCTTCGCTGAGCAGCTCATCGTCCCCCAGGAAGCCGCCATCAAGATCGATGACGACGTGCCCTTCGAGATCGCCTCGCTGATCGGCTGCGGCGTCACCACCGGCGTGGGCGCGGCGATCAACACCGCCAAGGTCGAGCCCGGCTCGACCTGCGTCGTGTTCGGCTGCGGCGGCGTGGGCATCTCGGTGATCCAGGGCTGTCGGGTGGCGGGCGCGGCGGTGATCGTCGCCGTCGACCTCAACGACGACAAGCTCGAGATGGCCAAGCGCTTCGGTGCCACCCACTCGGTGAAGCCCGACGGTCTCGACGCGCTGAAGGGCGAGGTCACCGGCATGGCCGGTGGCTTCGACTACGCCTTCGAAGCGATCGGCCTCCCCCAGACCGTGCGTGCCGCCTACGACGCCGTGCGCCGCGGTGGCACGGCCATCGTGGTGGGTGTGGGCAACATGAGCCAGACCGTCGAGTTCAACATGTTCGAGCTGTTCTTCCAGGAGAAGACGCTGAAGGGCAGCTACTACGGCTCCGCGGATGTCCGTTCGGACTTCAACCGTTTCCTGCGGCTCTGGAAGGCGGGCAAGCTCGACCTCGAAGGGATGATCAGCCAGCGGATCACGTTGGACGACGTCAATGACGCCATCCAGAAGATGAAGCGGGGCGAGGTCATCCGCTCGGTCATCGAGCTCTGAGCCGGACGCGCTGATCGAGCCTCGCGGCGACCGTCCCCGAACGGCCGCGCCCCGGCGCCGAGGCGACGGCCCGGTCCCGGTCGGACGAACGGGTTCGCACCCAAACGAGAACGTGTTCTAGTCTGCTGGGGTCCGTGCCGCACGAGGGGGAGTGATGCCCGAGTCCGATGTCCTGATCGCGCCGCTGGTCATCGAGTATCCGTTCAGCCGCACCACGGGCCCGGTCATCGGCGCCTTCTTCACCGCGCTGCGTGAGGGGTTCGTGGTCGGGGTGCGGGCCGCCGACGGGCGGGTGATCGTCCCGCCGGTGGAGTACGACCCCGTGACCGCAGAGGAGCTCACCGAGATCGTGGAGGTCGGTGACGCCGGCGTGGTCACCAGTTGGTGCTGGGTGGCCGAGCCCCTCGACGGCCAGCCCCTCGATGGCCCGTTCGCCTGGGCCCTGATCACCCTCGACGGCGCCGACACCCCGATGCTGCACGCGGTGGACACCGGGGGCGATCCGGCCCGCATGGCCACGGGCATGCGGGTGCGGGCCCGGTGGCGGCCGGTGCGGCCCGAGGGGGAGGACCCCGACGCGGACGACGGCGTCCGCTACCGCGAGGGGCACATCCTCGACATCGAGTGCTTCGAGCCCGAGGAGTCCGGCGCCGGCACCGCGGGAGGAGCCCACTGATGAGCGACATCACCCTGCCACCCCGGCTGCGGGATCTGGAGCCCGTGCGCTCGATCCGCACGCCAGCGAGCCTCCACTACAACTACACCGCCGGGGCCGCCACGTCCCGCTTCCTGCGGGCCGTGGCCGAGAAGCGCCTGGTCGGCCAGCGTTGCCCGGTGTGCCAGAAGGTGTATGTCCCACCCCGGGGCTCCTGCCCGACCGACGGTGTGCCCACCGAGGAGGAGGTCGAGCTCGGTCACACCGGCACGGTGACGTCGTTCTGCATCGTGAACGTGCCCTTCATGAGCAACCTCATGGAGATCCCCTACGTGAGCGCGCTCATCCTGCTCGACCACTCCGACCTGCCGATCATGCACCTCATCCAAGAGGTGCCCTACGACCAGGTGCACATGGGGATGCGGGTCGAAGCGGTGTGGGTGCCAGACGACGAGATCGGCCCCACGCTCGAGTCGATCAGGTACTTCCGTCCCAACGGCGAGCCGGATGCGCCGTTCGAGACCTACAAGGACAACGTATGAGGGACGTCGCCATCATCTCGTTCGCCCAGACGGCCCACCAGCGGGCGGTGTCGCACATCAACGAGACCGAGATGCTCATGCCGCTGCTCGGCGAAGCCCTGCGTGGTGCGGGGATCAGCAAGGACCGGGTGGACTTCGTGTGCTCCGGTAGCTCCGACTACCTCGCCGGTCAGCCGTTCTCCTTCGTCATGACTCTCGACGCCTTCGGGCCATGGCCGCCGATCTCGGAGTCACACGTCGACATGGACGGAGCGTGGGCGCTGTACGAGGCGTGGGTGAAGATGCAGATGGGCCACATCGACGTGGCCCTCATCTACGCCTACGGCAAGTCCTCGCCGGGGGAGATCCGCCGGGTCCTGTCCCGCCAGCTCGACCCCTACTACCTCGGCCCGCTGTGGGTCGATTCCGTGTCGCTCGCCGCCCTCCAGGCCCGCTGCGGGCTCGAGGCGGGGGCCTTCACGGTGGAGGAGATGGCAGAGGTCGCCGCCGCCAGCCGGCGGCAGGCCCAGAGCAACCCGTTCGCCCAGCTCGCCGGGGACGTCGACGCCTCCACGCTCCTCCAGCAGGACGAGTTCGTGGCGCCGCTCCGCAAGCACGACTGCCCGCCGATCACCGACGGGGCGGCGGTGGTGGTGCTCGCGGCCGGTGACGTGGCCCGTGAGCTGTGTGACCGACCGGCGTGGATCCGGGGGATCGACCACCGCATCGAGCCGCATGCGCTCGGGGTTCGCGACCTGACCCGGTCGGTGTCCACCGAGCAGGCGGCGGCGCGCGCCGGTGTGGGCGACGGGAAGGTCGACGTGGCCGAGCTGCACGCGCCGTTCACCCACCAGGAGCTCATCCTTCGCGAGGCCCTCGCATTGGATGACGCGGTGGCCGTGAACCCCTCGGGTGGGGCCCTGTGCGCCAACCCGATCATGGCGGCTGGTCTCATCCGTTTCGGGGAGGCCGCCTCCCGCATCTGGCGGGGCGAGGCCGACCGCGCGGTCGCCCACGCCACGTCCGGCCCGTGCCTGCAGCAGAACCTGGTGTGCGTCTTGGAGGGTGCGTGATGGGGAGCGAGCGAGTTGCTGTCGTCGGCATCGGGCAGACCAGGCACCAGGCCACCGCTGACTGCTCGATCGCCGGGTTGGTCCGCCAGGCCGCGCAGCGGGCCCTCGACGACGCCCAGATGACCTGGTCCGACATCGACGCCGTGGTGATCGGCAAGGCCCCTGACTTCTTCGAAGGGGTGATGATGCCCGAGCTGTACCTGGCTGACGCGCTGGGAGCGACGGGCAAGCCGATGTTCCGGGTCCACACGGCCGGCAGCGTGGGTGGATCGACGGCCATCGTGGCCCAGGACCTGGTGGCCGCCGGCATCCACGAGCGGGTGCTCACCGTGGCCTTCGAGAAGCAGTCCGAGAGCGAGGCGATGTGGGCGCTGTCGGTCGCCATGCCGTTCCAGCCCCCGATGCACGCCGGCGCGGGCGGGTACTTCGCCCCGCACATCCGGGCCTACATCCGCCGCTCAGGCGCACCCGATCACATCGGCATCCTGGTGGCGCTCAAGGACCGGCTGAATGCCCTGAAGAACCCCTATGCCCACCTGCATGAAGAAGGCATCACCTTCGAGTCGGTCAAGGACTCGATCATGCTGTGGGACCCGATCCGCTACAGCGAGACCTGCCCGTCATCCGACGGCGCCTGCGCCATGGTGCTCACCAACGAGAAGGGCGGTGACGCGGCTGCGGCGGACGGCCGCAAGCCTGCCTGGGTGCGGGGCACCGCGTTCCGCTCGGAACCGACGATGTTCGCCGGGCGCGACCAGGTGAACCCCCGCGGGGGTCAGGAGTGTGCGGCCGACGTCTACCGCCAAGCGGGGATCGTCGACCCGCGCCGTGATGTCGACGTGGTCGAGATGTACGTGCCGTTCAGCTGGTTCGAGCCCATGTGGCTGGAGAACCTCGGTTTCGCCGCGGAGGGCGAGGGCTGGAAGCTCGTCGAGGACGGCGTCACCCAGATGGACGGCGACCTGCCGGTGAACTGCTCCGGCGGGGTGCTGTCGTCGAACCCGATCGGCGCGTCGGGCATGCTGCGCTTCGCGGAAGCGGCGATGCAGGTCCGGGGCCAGGCCGGCGAGCACCAGGTCGACGGGGCCCGCACCGCGGTGGGCCACGCCTACGGCGGGGGCTCCCAGTTCTTCGCCATGTGGGTCGTCGGCGACGAGAAGCCCTGAGCGGGCAGTTCGATGGGTCGGCTCGAGGGGAAGGTCGCGATCATCTCCGGCGCGGCCCGGGGGCAGGGCGCGGCCGAGGCGGAGCTGTTCGTGCGCGAGGGCGCGCAGGTGGTGATCGGCGACATCCTCGACGACGCCGGGCAGGGGTTGGCCGAGCGGTTGGGTGAGGCAGCCCGCTTCATCCATCTCGACGTGACCGATGAGGGCTCGTGGCGTGAAGCGCTCGCCCTGACCCTCGACGACTTCGGTCCGCCCAGCGTGCTGGTCAACAACGCCGGGGTGGTGCACTTCTCCCGCATCGTCGACACCGAGCTGGAGGACCTGCGCCGAGTGCTCGACATCAACCTGGTCGGCACCTTCCTCGGCATGAAGGTGGTGGCCCCGGCGATGGCGGGGGCAGGCGGCGGATCGATCGTCAACATCTCCTCCAGCTCGGGCATCGTCGGGTTCCCGATGGTCGGCGCGTACGTGTCGAGCAAGTGGGCGGTGCGGGGTCTCACCAAGACCGCGGCGCTGGAGCTGGGCGCGGCGAACATCCGGGTGAACTCCGTCCACCCGGGCGGGGTCGACACCCCGATGACCCGCGACCCCGAGACCACCCCACTCGAGGCGTTCGAGCCCTTCGTGCGGCGGCTTCCCCTGCACCGGCTGGGCACGGTCGATGACATCGCCCCGCTGGTGCTGTTCCTGGCGTCGGACGAGAGCTCCTACTGCACGGGCGCGGAGTTCGTGGTGGACGGTGGGCAGACCGCGGGTGACCCCGGACTGCTCGACTTCTGACCCGGCCGGATGACGGTCACTGCTCGAGCGGCAGCTCGGGTCGCAGGATGTCGATCAGCTCGCCGATCCGGTGCGAGGACTCCAGCGGGTGCCGCAGCGGGATGTCGCGGTCGACCCGGTAGCGATTGCGCCGTCCCACCCGTTCGCGCACCAGGTACCCGCCGGCCTCCAACTCTGAGACGATCTTCTGCGCGGCCCGCTCCGTGATGCCGACCAGGCGGGCGATGTCGCGCTGGCGGATCTGCGGGTCGGCGCTGATGCACAGCAGGACGTGGGCATGGTTGGTGAGGAAGGTCCAGTCCGGGCGCGTCACCGGACCGGCCACATTCGCGGGAGTCGACGTCACGGCACACCTCCGGCTCGACGACAACCTACAGACTAATCGTCAATTCTGGTTCGCCTGATAGCGTTGGCGCCGCCGCCGATAGGAACTCGGGGCCGAAGGGTCAGAGGTGGTCGGCACGTGACCGGTGAGCGAGGCGAGATGGCGGTTGGTGGGAACCCTGGTGACCGACCAGCCGTCCGACCGTTCTGCGGTGGTTCGGCCCGGTCGGCCCGCCCGTGATCGGCGATTCGTTTCCCGAAGTGCTGGCCGCCGCGCAGCGCGGTGAGCCGAGCGCGATCGAGGCTATCTACCGTGATGTCGCACCGCTGGTGCTTGGCTACCTGCGGGCCAATGGGGCCAGGGATCCCGAGGACACTTCCTCGGAGGTGTTCGTGTCCATGATGCGGCGTCTGCCGCACTTCACCGGCGACGAGCAGCGGTTCCGCTCCTGGCTCCTGACCATCGCCTACCGGCGCATGGTCGACGACTTCCGACGCCGGGGCCGTCGAAGAGAAGACCCTGTCCCGACCGACGAGATGGGCGAGCGGGTGATCCTGCTGACGGACGGCGAATCCGAGGCCCTGGCTCGGCTGCGCAGCCAAGGGGTGCTCGAAGCGCTCGACCAGCTCACCGACGACCAGCGGGCCGCCCTCGTGCTGCGTGTGCTCGCCGACCTGTCGGTCAGGGAAGTGGCCGAGGTGATGGGCAAGCCCGAGACGGCGGTCAAAGCGCTGCTCCGCCGGGGTTTCGCCTCGCTGGCGCGCCATCTGGCTGCCGGTGGCGAGGATGTCGGCGAGGCGGTCGAGTAGCGCCGCTCCCTGATAGGTCGAACGGCCTACCGGATGGACCGGTATCGAAACCGGCGCGGGCAGCGATAAGGAAGATGACAGGGGAGGCAGCGGTGAGAGGTCACGGCCGTGGACGAAGCGGAACAGGCGAGGAAGGGCAGCAGCCCGAGATCGCCGCGCTCGTCGCCGACCTGCGGGACGCGTTCCTGGTCGATCCGGATGAACAGACCGCGCGCCGCCACCTCGACGCGATGCTCGCGGCGCGAGCCCCGGTGCAGGGAGCTCAATCCCGATCACGGCGGCGGTTGCTCGTCGCCGCAGGGGTCGGGGCGGGGGTGCTCTTCGCCGGTAGTGGCCTCGCTGCGGCTGCCGGGGCGAACGTCCTGCCCGCGCCCATCCAGGATGCGGTGGCGGCCATCGCAGACCCGTTCGGACTCGATCTCCCGACCGCCGACGATCGATCAGGCCGGTCCGACGAGGCCCCGGGCCAGGGCGGTGAGAACCCGGGCCGATCGGAGGATGCCCCGGGCCACGGCGGCGAGAACTCCGGCCGGTCCGACGAGGCACCCGGTCAGCAGGACGACCCAGGCCGGTCCGAACAGGCCCCGGGTCAGGGCGGTGAGAACCCGGGCCGCTCGGATGAGGCCCCCGGCCGGAGCGGCACCGCCCCGGGGAACTCGGGGGAGGCACCGGGTAGGACCGGTGAAGCACCCGGTGGCCGGGCCGGTCGTCCAGCCGAGCCACCGGGACAGGCCAAGCGCGGGGAGGAGCCGCCAGCGGCTGGCACCCCGGGCCCGCCTCCGCAGGCCGGAAGTGGTGGTGCCAATGGACAGGGCGGAGGGAACGACAAAGGCAAGGGTCCCAAGTGACGCGGGATCAGGCACCGAGTCCGCTCGTGGCTTCCGGCAGAAGGGAAGCGGCAGGCATGGCGAAGTGAGCGAGGAGGCCACGGCAATCGTCGGCGGGTCCCGGTCGGGGCGGGCCAGACCCTCGTGTGCCCGATGGGGCGACCGCGGTGCGGCACTGATCGAGTTCGCGCTCCTCCTGCCGTTCCTGGCCATCCTCGTGTTCGGCACGATCGACCTGAGTCGAGCCTCACAGCTGCGGAACCGGTTGACCAACGCTGCCCGTGAAGGAGCAGCGTTTGGCCAGTACTCGCCGCAGTACGTGAACCCCGGTTGCAACGGCGGGCGCAACATCGACAGTGCGGTGATGCGTGAGGACCCCGGGTTGGGTCTGACCCGAACCGACATCCACGTCTCACGGGTGCGGACCACCGACGGCGTGACGAGCGAGGTGGCGTACTGGAACGGCGCAGCCGACTCGCCCAGCGCGACCGCCTGTGACAACCCGGTGGCCGTGTCGGGAGGCACGCCCATCACCTTCGACCGCTCCCCGACGAATCCCGACCGGGTGAGGGTCGAGGTGACCCAGAACCTCCAGATTCTGACGCCGCTGGTGGCGGCGATCATCGGGACCGACCAGGTCGAGCTCCGAGGTCGGGCAGAGGCGGTGATCCAGGGGTGAGGGCAGGTCCCGATGAATCGGCCCGGCTGGGCAGCGACCGTGGTGCCGTCCTGGTCGAGGCGGGCCTGGCGCTACCACTGCTGCTTTTCCTCGTGCTGGGCATGGTCGACTTCGGCTATGCGGCGTTCCGCCAGAGCCAGTACTCCTCCGCAGCCCGCGACGGAGCCCGGGTGGCGATCCTCGATTACAAGGGCGCAGACGTCACTGGTAGCGCGGACTGGCAACGCATCGATCAGGCGGTGA
Organism: Rhabdothermincola sp.; assembly: GCF_036846205.1. NCBI lineage: Bacteria > Bacillati > Actinomycetota > Acidimicrobiia > Acidimicrobiales > Iamiaceae > Rhabdothermincola > Rhabdothermincola sp. Next base: position 14,906 of record NZ_DAIUCK010000047.1, read on the forward strand.
GGGCACGCTTGGGAGGCAGTGCCGTCCTCGAAATGACCGCTCGTTGTTACCGCCAGGGATCGACATCGCCGATCGCCTGCACCAGCGCCACGCCGGACGTCGACCTCGTCGAGGTGCGTGTGTCGTGGCGCTACCAGCCGATCAGCCCCGCGGGATCGATCATCGGTGATCGGACCTTCACCTCCAGCTCGAGGATGCTGATCACCGGGAAGCCCGAGCCGGCCACCGTCCCCGATGCGCCGATCCCGCCGCCGCCCGACCCGGTGGTATCCATCAACAGCACCACGTTCCACGCAGGCCAGACCCTGGTGGTGAGTGGGTCCGGCTTGCAGCCCGGGGTGCCGGTCACGATCCAGATTCCTGGGCTGCTGGGGGCGACGAACGTCACGGTCGGCCCCGACGGCTCGTTCAGCCTCTCGGTGCCCATCGCGACGGGTACGGCGCTGGGCGACTACCAGGTGCACGTGCAGTCGACCGTGTACGGCGAAACACGAACGTTCGGCCCGTTCCCGTTCTCGGTGACGAACCCTCCCGCATGCCAGGCCACCTCGGTCACCGCCAGGCCCGACCCGGTGGGCAAGAAGGGCAACGGCACCCTCAAGAGGGACCTCACCATCACCGTCCAGACCAATGGCTCGCCGCTGTGCACGAACCTCTCCGTGTTCGTCCAGGTGTCGAACACGACGGGCCAGTCCTTCGCCCTCAACGGCACCAGCTCGCCCTACAGCGTCACCATCGGTGCGAACCAGCTCACCACCTGGACGGGGGGTACCAAGACGATCATCGTCCGATGGGGAACCACCACCATCGGCACCGGGACCTTCACGGTCAACTGAGGAGGCCTCCATGCGTGCACGTGCCAGACGGATCCGGACCCGGGGCGACCGTGGCGTCACCGTGGTGTTCGTGGCCGTCGGTCTGGTGGCCCTCCTGGCGGTGACCGGCCTCGCGGTCGACGGCGGCATCGCCTACGCGCAGCGCCGAACCATGCAGAACGCTGCCGACTCCGCGGCCATGGCGGGCACTCGGATGGTCGACAAGATCCGCTTTCGTGATCCCAGTTCGGGCACCCCGGCTCCGGCGAATTCGGAGATCCTGGCTGCGATCGAGCGGGAGCTCGGCGCCCAAGGGGCGGACGGAGCCAGCTGCCGGTTCGTGCTCAACGACGCAACCCTCACCGAGGTCGGCCAGGACTTCTGCCAGAACCCGAGCTTCCTCGCCGCCGTCAACCTCAACACGGACCGCTTCCGTCCAGGCTCGGGCGCCGCGTGCACGACGGCTGAGACGGGCTGCTACAAGATCGCCGGCGTGCGGGTGCGATCGGAGGACACCCGCGCCCTGTCGTTCGGTGCGTTCCTCGGAGCGGACAGCCTGACGGCGAGCGCTTCCGCCACCGCCACCATCCAGCCGCTGTACCGGACGGACGGCAGCCCCTTCATCGTCTGCGGCCGGGCCGATCTCGCCCCCGGGAACGCCTGGGACATCCTCGACCTCAACGACAAGATCAAGCCCACCGCGCTGGGGGCGTGGTTCCCGCTGCAGTGGTCGAAGCTCCCGGACTGTGGAGCAGGGAACGAGTTCAAGGGAAAGGGGCCCGACAGCGGTGTAGCACTCAACACCTGGGTCGACGGGTACACCGGCAACGGCTTCGACGCGCAGATCCTGATCCAGGTCAGCGGGTTGAAGCCCTGTCCCCCGGCCAAGGACGGCTTCCCACCGGGTGGTTGCGGGATGCTCATCCCCATCGCCCGCCAGGGATGCGGGAAATCCTCGAGTGGTAAGGGGCCGACGTTCGACTGCCCACCGGGAGTACCGGACCCGCTCAAGCCGCACCTGTACGTCGTGACCTGGACGGTGTGGATGGTCTACGGGAACGGTTCGAGCGGTTCGCCCGTGTGTGATACGAACCTGGCGAGTCTCGGGCTGAACGGTTCGATCAAGTACTGCGGTCAGCTCCTGGGTTACCCGCCTCCGGCTATGGGGGGCGGAGGCGGAACGGGCGACGTCGTCGATCCGAGCCAGGCGCGGGTCCTGAAGCTGGCGCGGTAGGCGCCCCCATGCGCTCGCCGAGGTCGTGCAAGCCCGCGAGGCGCTGTCCCAGGGCGCGAGGTCAGGCGTTGCCCTTGCCCCGGTGCTTGCGTGACGCCGTGGCTTCGGTGGGGACCATGGTCGACTCGAACGTGCCCGGCGGTGGCGGCTCCCACACCAGCCGGTCGTCCCGCACCCCTTCTGCGTAGAACTGCGCGGCCCACTTGCGGAACTTCATGAACGGCCCGTCGGTGTCGGCCAGCGCGGGGCGCACGAGGTGGGCCTTGTTCTCCCAGATCGGCCCGTCTTCGATGACCTGCTTGTGCACCTCGTTGACGAAGGCCTCGCCCACGCTGGAGGTGGTGCCGTCGTCACCGAGGCTGCGGACCGTGAAGGTGAAGTGCAGCTCGCAGGTGTCCTCGTCGATGGGGGTGTTGCATCCCATGAGGAAGGTGTCGACGATGCCGCTGAACCGGGTGAAGGCGAAGCCCGGGCCCCAGTTGTCGACGTCGATGCGCCCTTCGACCACCCCTCGAGGAGTGGGGAACTTCTGCGAGGACCGCATGACGGCGTGCGGCCCCTCCGCCCGGTACTCCTCGATCTCGGGCACCACCTCGGTGTTGTGGACGTACCGGAAGTGCGCGGAGTCGGCGCCGTTCTCGGCCAGCTCCTGCCAGGCGGCGTGCACCGTGTACCGGCGGCACACCGGCTCGGAGAACCCCTCGGCGGCGTTGAACTCCGCCAACTCGGGGATCTCCCACTGCGGGCCCACCGTCTCGTCCGGGTGGTACCAGGCCATGATCAGCCCGTTGCGCACGATGGTGGGGTACGAGCGGATGCGGGCCTTGGCGTTGGTGCGCTCGCTGTAGGGGATGCAGGTGTTTCGGCCCTCGCCGTCGAAGGTCCAGCCGTGGAAGGGGCACTCGATCTCCGTGCCCCTCACCGAGCCCCCGTGGCCGAGGTGTGCCCCGAGGTGGGGGCAGAACGCGTCCTGCAGGTGCACCGCACCGCTCTCGTCCCGCCACAGTACGAGGTGGCGGGCGAAGTAGTAGCGGGGGAGCACCTGGCCAGGGGCCAGTTCGTGGTCCCAGGCCACCTGGAACCAACCGAACGGGACGGGGAAGGGGTAGCGGCTCATCGGCGGCACCTCACGGTCTCACTGGTCGATCTTGAGCACACGGGCGGCGTTGTCCCGCAGGAACTTGGGCCACACCTCGTCGTCGAAGGGCACGCCGGGGAGCTCGGCGAAGATCCGGTCGTAGGTGAGCCCGGCTGGGAAGTAGCCCGCGTAGATGATCTTGTCGGCGCCCCGGGTGTTGGCGTAGTCGATGATCGCCCGCGGGTAGTGCCTGGGGGCGAAGGCGGAGGTGGAGTAGTAGAGGTTCGGCCACTTGAGCATGAGCTTGACCGCGAGGTCGGTCCAGGGCTCGGCGCCGTGGCGCATGACGAAGCGCAGCTCGGGGAAGAACCAGCACACCTCGTCGATCAGCTCGACCTTCTGCGGGGCCATGGGCACCCGGGGCCCCGGCACGCCGGCGCAGACGAAGATGGGGATGTCGAGCTCCACGCACTTGGCGTAGATGGGGTAGTAGCGCTTGTCGTTGATCGGCACCTGCACGCCCGCCGGGAAGGTGGTGGCGGCTTTGATGCCGTACCGCTCGTGCATCTCCACCAGGAAGCGCACGGCGTCCATGCCCTGGTTGGGGTCGACCGATGCGGAGGGGATGAACCGGTCGGGGAAGTCCTTGAGGGCCCGGTCCGCGTCGTCACGGCCGGGGCCGACCCCGATCATCGCCTTGTCGATACCGAACCGGTCGAGGTTGTCGACGACGACCGCCACCGGGTCGACGTTGTCCTCGAGGTCCGGCGGCACGTCCTTGAACATGTACTGGGCGGGGAAGCGGAACTCCTCGAGGCTCTCCTTGTCCCGCAGGTGCGGGGCCAGGAACTTGTAGACCTCCCGCCGGTCCGGTTTGGGGAAGCCGACCATCGTGTCGATGATCCCGACGTCGGTGGGCATGGCCATGGACCCCATACTAGAACAGGTTCTAGTTCGAGGGGAGCTGGCGGGCCCCTCGTCCTGGAGGGGGTCAGGCGGTGAGGCACTCGGCCGCGTCGCGCAGCTCGGCCACCGCGGCGGTGAAGCCGTCGACGATCTGCCAGAGGTCGGGAACCGTGTCCGGGCAGGCGATGACCCCGACGTCCATGTTGCCCATGTTCGACAGGACGGTGAGGTTGATGCCCGAACCTTCGATCAAGGGACCGAACGGGTAGATCCCCTTCACCCGGGCACCGGCGATGTACAGCGGGATCGGAGGACCGGGCACGTTGCTGATCACCAGGTTCTGGACGGGCGGGAGTGTGCCGGCCACCTGCGGGAGCGCGTACAGCCGCAGCGCCAGGTTGTAGACGCCGGGCGGCGTGATCTGTGCCAGGTCCTGGATGAGGTCCGCGCCCATGGCGTTGTGCACCGCCTTGGCGTCTCTGGTCTCGGCGTGGATGGCCTCCAGCTGCCGGACCGGATCGTCCACGTCCACCGGCAGGCGGACGAACATGTTCGACACCTGGTTGGTCCCGCCGCCCGAGGTCTGCCCGTGCACCGACACCGGCACCGCCGCCACCAGTGGCCGGTCGGGCAGGTCGTCGTGGGCGAGCAACCAGCGTCGCAAGGTCATGGCCGTGGCCGCCAGCACGACATCGTTGACCGTGGTGCCGAACGCCGACTTGATGCACTTGAAGTCGTCCAGCTCGGCTTGACCGAACGCCACCGCCCGGTTCCCTGTGATGGGCGCGCTGAGGCGGGTGCGCGGCCCGGTGAAGGGCAGGGCCGGGCTGAGGCCGTCGCCACCGAACGGCAGGACGCTGCGCCCCATGTCCACCAGCGAGCGGGTCGTACGGGCCAGGGCCCGCACCCCGCGCAGCGGGTTCGTGACCCGGTCGGCGACCGCGCCCGCGAGCACCGTCAGGTCGCTGGGCACGCGGTCGGGCTCCCAGGGCTCCTCGGGGGGCGGCGGGTCCGACGCGCCGGGCTCGAGGTCGAGCAGGTGGGCCATGAGATCAGCTCCGGTGATGCCGTCGATGGTGGCGTGGTGCATCTTGGTGACCAGCGCCGCCGAACCGTCCTCCAGCCCCTCCACCACGTGCATTTCCCACAGCGGTCTGCTCCGGTCGAGCGGCCGGCTGGCGATGTCGCCCACCACCTCGGCCAACTCGTGCAGCGACCCCGGTGGCGGCACCGCCAGGTGCGTGATGTGGCTGTCGAGGTTGAAGTCCGGGTCCTCGATCCACAGCGGGTGGTCCAAGCCGAGCGGCACCGGCACCAGCCGGCGGCGCAGCATCGGCATCAGGTGGATCCGGGCCTCGATGAGCCTGCGCACCCGGGCCACGGAGAACCCGCCCTGCATCGTCGACGGATCGAGGATGAGCACGCCGACGACGTGCATGTGATGGGTGGGCGTCTCCATGTAGAGGAAGGACGCGTCCATCCCGCTGAGGCGCTGCATCGGACCTCCAGTCCGGTCGAACCAGCCGAAGCCTGAGCCGGTGCTGGCACGCCGCCCGGCGGGCGCTCGACCATCACCACTCCAGGGGAGAGGGTACGTTCCGGGGGCATGGCCTCCCACTTCCGACCCCGTCCGGTCCGGCTCGCTCGGCTCCGGGCCGCTCTGGGCCCGATCATCTGCACCCTCGTCCTGGCCGCGGGGGCGTGCTCATCGGGCTCCTCAGGCTCGAACGAGGGTGCATCCACGGCTACCAGCCGTGAGGCCCCACCCATCAGGCTCAACCAGATCCAGGTGATCGGCTCGCACAACAGCTACCACGTCGAGCCCCCACCGGAGCAGCTCCAGGGCTTCCTGCAGGTGGTCCCGAGCGCCATCGAGCTCGCCTACACCCATGAGCCGCTCGCCGAGCAGTTCAGCTCCCAGGGCGTGCGCCAGATCGAGCTCGACGTGTTCGCCGACCCGGACGGCACGCTCTGGCGGCCGCTCGGCACCCCGGGCTTCAAGGTGTTCCACATCGAGCAGGTCGACGAGGGCTCCCGCTGCGAGACCTTCGTGAGCTGCCTCGAGCAGGTGAAGGCCTGGTCGGGCGAGCACCCGGGCCATCTCCCCATCGCCATCCTGGTGGAGGTGAAGGACTCGGTCGACTTCCCGAACCCGCCGAACCCGGTGCCGGTCGGGCCGGCGGAGCTCGACGCGCTCGATGCCGAGATCCGCTCGGTGTTCGAGCCCGGCGAGCTGATCACCCCCGATGACGTGCGCGGCGACCGGGCGACGCTCGAGGAAGCGGTGCTCGCCGGTCAGTGGCCGCTGCTCGACGACGTCCGCGGCCGGGTGATGTTCCTCCTCGACAACAAGCGCGACGAGTACGTGCAGGGCCATCCGTCACTGGAGGGACGGGTGGCGTTCACCCCCTCCGAGCCGGGCCAGCCGGATGCCGCGTTCATCAAGCGCAACGACCCGCTGGGCGAGAACCTGGCGCAGATCCAGGAGCTGGTGCGAGCCGGCTACGTGGTGCGCACCCGGGCCGACTCGCCGGTCACGACGCCGTCTTCGGGGGATCGCAGCCAGCTCGAGGCGGCGCTGGCCAGTGGCGCGCAGTGGATCAGCACCGACTACCCGCTGCCGGGCATGGCTCAGCGCTGGGGGTCGGACTACGTGGCGTCGATCCCGGGCGGCATGCCGGCACGCTGCAACCCCGTGAACGCGCCTCCCGGTTGCGAGCCGAACGACCTCGAGGACCTGGATCTGCCGCTCGGTCCGTGGGCGCCCGAGTCCCCGCCGCCGACCTACCCGAGGCCGACCGTCACCGCCGGGCTGGGCGACTCGGGTTGACCGCTCAGCTCGCCAGGCACGCCGCCGCCCGGCTCGACAGGCCGATGGTGCGCCGGGCCTCACGCAGCACGTGCCGGTCGAGCCCGTTGGTCAGGTAGCAGAACGAGATGCCCGACACCGGGTCGGCCCAGGCGATCTGGCCACCCGCGCCGTCGTGGCCGAAGGTCTCCGGGGAGAGGCCGTAGCCGAACCCGCGCATCGTCGCCACGGTGCCCTCGCCGGCCACCATCATGCCGAGACTGCGGTGCGCGGGAATGGCCCGCAGGGGATCGGGGAGATCGCAGCGCACCCGCCGGGAGGCGTCGACCATCAGGTCGTCGTCCCACAGCCCCGCCTCGTTGTGCAGCAGCGACTGGTAGTAGAGGGCGATGTCGGCGGCGGTGCTGATGCCCCCACCACCCGGCGCGCCCACCGCCCGGACCGCGGGGTCGTTGAACTCGAGGAGCGCGTCGGTGGTCACTTCACCCACCAGGGCCCCGAGGTCGATGCCGGGGATGCCGATCGCCGCTTCGATATCCTCGGGGGTGGGGGGCTCGCCGGAAGCCACCAGCGTGGTGATGTCCGCTTGCCGCTCCGGTGGCTCGCCGAGCCGGAACCGCCGCAGGCCCAGCGGCTCCATGAGCCGGGTGTGCACGAACTCCCGGTAGTCGAGCCCACTCACCACCTCGATCACCTCCCCGAGCACCCAGTGCGCGGCGAGCGGGTGGTACTCGAAGCGCGTCCCGGGCTCCCAGTTCAAGCGCCAGCGTTCGAAACGCTCGAGACGAGCCTGCCGCGACGCGGCCTCGGTGACCCTCATCGGGGCCTGGGGGAACCCGGACGTGTGGAGGAGCAGTTGCTCGACCGTGACCACGTCCTTGCCGTTGGTCCCGAACCGGGGGACGATCTCGGCCACCTTGGTCCCCACGTCCAGGGCACCTTCGCTCATGAGCAGCCAGATGGCGCCGGCGATGACGCCCTTGGTGGCCGAGAAGATGACGTAGCGGTTGTCGTTCGTCGCCGAGCCGATGGTCGTGAACAGCGCCAGCCGACCTTCGCGGGCCAGCGCGAGCTGACAGCTGGGCAGCAGACCGGCGTCGACCTCCCGGTGGGCCCGCTCCACCAGGGCGTGGAGCGCGGCCGGGTCGAGGCCGATCCCGGCGGGGTCGGCGAGCTGGTAGCGGTCCGTCGGGTGCGCCATGGGGGCAACGTAGCGGGCAGGGATGGCCGGCGCGATACTCCGCGATGCATGCAGCGACTGAGCGGGCTCGATGCGGGGTTCCTCTACATGGAGACGCCCACGCTCCACATGCACACGCTCAAGGTCGCCATCCTCGAGCCGCCCGAGGGGACCCCCTTGCCGTTCGAGGCCATGCGGGAGGAGATCGGGGCGCGGCTGGGGCTGCTGCCAGGTTTCCGACAACGCGTCCTGGAGGTGCCCTTCGGCTTCCACCACCCGGTCTGGGTCGACGATCCGGCCTTCGACCTCAACTACCACGTGCGCCGGGTCGTGCTCCCGCCTCCGGGGAACCGGCGCCAGCTCGACGAGACCATCGGGCAACTCGCCGGCGACCCGCTGGAGCGGGATCGCCCGCTGTGGCAGATGTACGTGATCGAAGGCTTGGAGGACGGCCGGCTGGGGGTGCTGGTGAAGATCCACCATGCCATGGCCGACGGTGCAGCCGCCTCTGCGTTGCTGGCCAACGTGATGTCCTTCGCGGACGGCGCCGACGATGGTGAGGGTGAGGCCATGCCGGCCGGATCCACGGAGGCCTGGCGGTCCGCACCGCTCCCCGGTGGCGGGCGGTTGCTGATGGATGCCTTCGTCGACCACCTCCGCCAGCTCGC
>NZ_DAIUCK010000048.1:0-23319 GCF_036846205.1 Rhabdothermincola sp.
CCGCGGAGCCCACCCCGAGGGGGAGCGACGCCCCCATGGGCACGATGGTCCGCAACCCGTGGGGTGACTCGAGGGCCGCGATGCAGACCCGGCGGTCACCTTCCCGCACGTAGAGCTGCACGCTCTCACCGGTGCGGTCCCGCAACTCGCTCAGCGCGGGGCCCGCCGCCCGAGCGAGGGGGATGGCTTCCGCCGCGGCCCGGCCGAGGGACACCAGGCGCACCCCGAGCGCGAACCGGCCTTCCTCGTCGCGTCGCACCAGCCCGTGGGTCTCCAGGGCGACCGCGAGGCGGTGGGCGGTGGCGCGGGGCAGGCCGCTGGCCTCCACCAGGCCGGCGAGCGAGCGGGGGCCGCTCTCGAGGGCGGTGAGTACCGCCACCGCCTTGTCGATGACACCCACGCCACTTACACTGGCTTCCACATCACGAGATTAGCGTCTTATATTCTGAGATGCTTGAGATGGCGGGCAGCACGCCACCAGACATCCGAGCCCGGAGGGGAGCGCATGGCCACACCCCGCACGTTGAGCGACAAGATCTGGGACCAGCACGTGGTCCGCCGGGCCGAGGGGGAGCCGGACCTCCTCTACATCGATCTGCACCTGGTGCACGAGGTCACCTCCCCCCAGGCCTTCGACGGCCTGCGCCTGGCGGGCCGCCGGGTCCGCCGTCCCGACCTCACGGTGGCCACCGAGGACCACAACGTCCCCACCGCCGACATCGACCGGCCGATCGCCGACCCGGTGTCGCGCAAGCAGGTCGAGGTGCTGCGGGCCAACTGCGCCGAGTTCGGCATCACCGAGTACCCGATGGGCGACCCGGGTCAGGGCATCGTCCACGTCATCGGCCCCGAGCAGGGCCTCACGCAGCCGGGCATGACCATCGTCTGCGGGGACAGCCACACCTCGACCCACGGCGCCTTCGGTGCCCTGGCCTTCGGCATCGGCACCAGCGAGGTGGAGCACGTGCTGGCCACCCAGACCCTCCCCCAGCTCCGGCCGGGCACCATGAGCGTCACCGTCGACGGCGAACTGCCCCCCGGGGTCACCGCCAAGGACATCATCCTGGCCATCATCGGGCGCATCGGCACCCACGGCGGCATCGGCTCGATCATCGAGTACCGCGGCTCGGCGATCCGGGGCCTGTCCATGGAGGGGCGGATGACGGTGTGCAACATGTCGATCGAGGCCGGTGCCCGAGCGGGCCTGGTCGCCCCGGACGACACCACCTTCGCCTACCTCGAGGGCCGCCGGTTCGCCCCGCGGGGCAAGCAGTGGGAGGCCGCGCTCGACCACTGGCGCAGCCTGCCCACCGACGAGGGCGCGACGTTCGACAAGACCGTGGAGCTCGACGCCTCGTCGCTGGTGCCGTTCGTCTCGTGGGGCACCAACCCCTCGCAGGTGGTGGAGATCACCGCCACGGTGCCCGATCCCGACAGCTTCACCGACCCCAGCCAGCGCGAAGCCGCCAACCGGGCCCTCGACTACATGGGGCTCACCCCGGGCACGCCCATGCGGGAGATCCCGGTCGACACGGTCTTCATCGGCTCGTGCACCAACAGCCGCATCGAGGACCTGCGCGCCGCGGCCGCGGTGGTGGAGGGGCGGCGGGTCCGGGACGGCCTGCGGGCCATGGTCGTGCCGGGGTCGTTCGCGGTGAAGCACCAGGCCGAACGGGAAGGCCTGCACGAGATCTTCCGGGCCGCAGGATTCGACTGGCGCGAGCCCGGCTGCTCCATGTGCCTGGCGATGAACCCCGACAAGCTCGCCCCCGGCGAGCGAGCCGCCTCCACCAGCAACCGCAACTTCGAAGGGCGACAGGGCCGGGGTGGGCGGACCCACCTGGTGTCCCCCGCGGTCGCGGCGGCCACCGCGATCGCCGGCACCTTCGCCACCCCGGACGACCTGGACTGACCCGACGACCTGGACCGAGAGGAACGCACCGATGGAACCCGTCACCGTCGTCACCGGCACCGCGGTGCCACTCGACCGCTCCGACGTCGACACCGATCAGATCATCCCGAGCGACTGGCTCAAGCGGGTGGAGCGCACCGGCTTCGGCGCCGGCCTGTTCTCCGAGTGGCGCGACGACCCGGACTTCGTGCTGAACCAACCGCACCACGCGGGGGCCAGCATCCTGCTGGCCGGCCCCAACTTCGGCACCGGCTCCTCCCGGGAGCACGCGGTGTGGGCGATCATGGACTACGGCTTCCGGGCCGTGGTCTCCCCCCGCTTCGCCGACATCTTCCGCAACAACTGCACCAAGAACGGGCTCGTCCCGGTGCAGGTCGACGCGGAGGTGGCCGACCAGCTCATGCGGGCCGTGCAGGCCGACCCCGGGCTGGAGATCACCATCGACGTCGCTGCCAGGACCATCGCCGCTCCCGCGGCCGGCATCGAGGCCACGTTCCCTCTCGACGACGCCACCCGGGACCGGTTCCTGCGAGGCCTCGACGACATCGGGATCACCCTTCAGCACGAGGCGGACATCGCGGCCTTCGAAGCCGCGCGGCCGAGCTGGCTCCCCTCGATCGCGGGGAACTGAGCGACCAGGCGAGGGCTATCCCATCCCGAGGTCGATGCGGTAGCTCCGCCCGCCGTGGGCCTTGGCCCGGTACATGGCGGTGTCGGCCCGGGTGAGCAGCCGATCGGCATCGGCCTCCTCCCCGGTGTCGGTCACCACCGCCACCCCCACCGAGATCCCGACGACGACCGACACGCCGCCTCCGAGGGGGACGGGCTCGCACACCGCGCTGATCACCCGGTCAGCCAGTTCCGCCAGCGCGTCGCGGTCCACCAGCCCCTCACACACGATCACGAACTCGTCGCCTCCCACCCGGGCCACGGTGTCGGTCGCCCGGGTGACCGAGCTCAGGCGGCGGGCCACCTCCTGGAGGACCAGGTCGCCGGCGGCGTGCCCGTTGGCATCGTTGATGGCCTTGAACCCGTCGAGGTCGCAGAACAGCACGGCCACCCCCTGACCCGAGCGCTTGTGGCGCGCCACCGCCTGCGCCAGGCGGTCGCTGGCCAGCGACCGGTTCGCGAGACCGGTGAGCGTGTCTCGGGTCGCGAGGTCGCGCAGCCTGGCCTCGGCTTCCTTCAGGTCGGTGATGTCCCGGGCGAGCAACGAGATCCACTCGAGGCGGCCCTGGCGGTCGTGGTGAGCCACGGCGAGGGCTGACACGGGTACCTTCCGGTCCCCGCCCACGTCGAGCAGCAGCTCGCCCCGCCAGGTGTCGGCCTCCGCGAGAACATCGAGCGCGTCCCGCACGAAAACCTCCCGGCCGGACTCGTCGATGAGCTCCACCAGCTCACCAGTGCCGCCCTGCTCCCGGAGCCGCTCGAGCGCAGCGCGGGTGGTCTGGTTCAGGTAGAGGATCTCCCCCGACGGCCGGAACACGGCCACGTAGTCGGAGGTGGCATCGAGCATGTGGGTGAGGCGTTCGGTCTCCGCCCGGGCGTCCATCTCCGCCGTCACGTCCTCCAAGATGGCGATGACGCCCCCGGTGCGCGGTGACGAACCGCTGCCGGCACGCGGCGCGACCTTCACCCGCAACCAGCGGGCCGGCTCGCCCGGATACCCGAACGCCGCAATCGTGTTGCTCACCGCGCCCCGTTCCCGGGCAGCTTCGACCATGGCATCGAGGACCGGCCGGTACTCGGCGAGTGCCCCCGAGCGCCAGTCATCGTCGGCGCCCTGCCCGTCGAGCAGCGCGCCCGCGGCCGGGTTGCGGTAGATGGTGTGCCCGTGCCGGTCGTCGACCACGATCCCGATCGGAGCGGCATCGGTGAGCGACCGGAAGTCGCTGTCGGTCCAGACCGAGCCGGTGAGCGCGGCGTCCGCCCCCTCCCTCGGCATGGCCACCTTTCTACCGGTTGCCGGCGGACTTCACGCAGGCGGGAACTGCATCGCCCCCTCCGACGTCCAAGCAGGCGGAGAGACGAGGCGGGCCCACGGCAGGCCCGAGAGGGGAGTCCACATGCGAGCCACGCGCCGACCTGGCGCCATCGCCCTCCTGGTCGTCGCACTGGCGGCCGCCTGCACAGGTGGGCCCGGGGCCACCGAGCGGCCGGCACCCACGTCCCCGCCCCGGGCGACCCTTCCCGCGATCGCTCTGGTGGCCTACGACGGCTGTGGCGCGTTCCTCGACGCGGTGCAGACCCTGGCCACGCAGTACGTCACCAGCGACGCGCTCGGGTTCTCGGCTCGGTTCGCGCCGCTCGGCGTCGCGACCGAAGACCGGGCCTCCTCCGGCGCCGCCGGTTCGGAGATCGACAGCTCTGGATCGGCGACCACCGCCTCACCGCTCGAGTCAGCTGACATCGACGCGGAGGCCAGCCCGGTGTGGGGAGGTACGAACCTGCAGGAGGAAGGGGTCGACGAGCCCGACGTGGTGAAGACCGACGGTGAGCGGCTCCTCACCATCGCTGCCGGCGCCCTCCACGCCTTCGACCTCTCGGACGGCCTGCCGAAGTTGGTGGGCTCCCTCGCCCTGCCGGGAGGGGGCGGCCAGTTGCTGGTCGACGGCCATCGGGCGCTGGTGCTCGCGAGCGCCTATGGCCCCTACCCGGCGAGCACCGAGCTCGAGCAGGCCGCGCTGCCGGTCGATGCCGGGACCCAGCTCACGCTGGTCGACGTGTCCGACCCCGCGGCCATGGCGATCGTGGGCTCGGCCGAGCTGCAGGGCACCCTCGCCGACGCCCGCGCCGTGGACGGGATGGTGCGGGTCGTGACCTCCTCGTCGCCGCCGCAGCTCGGCCTCGTCCACCCCGCGAACGAACGGGGGAGAGACGCGGCCGAACGGGCCAACCGCGAGGTGATCGCCCGGACCAGTGCCGAGGACTGGCTGCCCCGATACAGGGTCCGCGACGCCCGCGGCGCGGTGATCGACGAGGGCCCGATGGTGGACTGCGCGTCGGTGCAGGCGCCGCCCGAGCCCGGAGGCCTGGGAATGGTCAACGTGGTGTCGGTGGATCTCCGGGCTGACACGCTCGCGGTGGGCGAGACCACCAGCGTGCTCGGCGGGGGCGAGATCGTGTACGCCTCGCCCGCGTCGCTCTACGTGACCACGACCACCTGGCCAGCGGAGGACTCCGGCGGCCTGCCGTCCACCGCCATCCACAAGTTCGACATCCAGGGCCGCGAGCCCGCGACCTACGTGGCCTCCGGTGAGGTTGCCGGTCAGCTGCTCGACCAGTTCTCCCTCTCCGAGCTCGACGGCGACCTGCGGGTCGCGGCCACCGAGACCGTCGCCACGGACGATACCCAGATCACGACCTCCGCCCCCACCGAGCCGGACCGGGCATGGCCACCGCCGACCACGCAGAGCGCGGTGACCGTGCTGCGCCAGGTCGGCGCGGAGCTGCAGCCGATCGGCAAGGTCGGCGGTCTCGGCCGGGGCGAGCAGATCCACTCGGTGCGGTTCATCGGTGACACCAGCTACGTGGTCACCTTCCGCCGGACCGACCCCCTCTACACCATCGACCTGCGCGACCCGACCGCGCCACGGGTCGCCGGGGAGCTGAAGATCCCCGGGTACTCGTCGTACCTGCACCCGATCGGCGACGGCCTGCTGGTCGGCATCGGCCAGGACGCCACGCTCGAGGGCCGGGTCACCGGCGTGCAGCTCTCGCTGTTCGACGTGTCCGACCCGACCACGCCGGTCCGACTCCACAAGACGACGCTGCCTGGATCGTTCTCCCTCGCCGAGCACGACCACCACGCCTTCCTGTGGTGGCCCTCCGGGTCGCTGGCGGTCGTGCCCGTCACCGGCTACGGCGTGGGCGTCGACGGGTCGCTCGCCCGACCGTTCGTGGGTGCCATCGGGTTCGTGGTCCAGCGGGCCGGCATCAGCGAGCGCGGCCGGTTGGTGCACCCCGCGGTCGCTCCCCGCCCCGGGGGGTGGGCGAGCCCGGGGTGCCCACCCGGCGCTGCGTGCGTCGCACCTGAGCCGATGCCGTCCCCTCCGCTGGACGAGACGGGAGGAAGCTCACCCGTCACCCGGACGGCGGTGGTGGGTGGGATGCTGCTGAGCTTCTCCGAGGCCGGGGTGAAGGCCAGCGACCTCGCCACCTTCGCCGATCTGGCCTGGGTGCCCTACCCGTGAACCTGCGGGTCGCGCCGGCCACCGGAGCCGGTCGGCGACCTGCAGGGCCACGGGATCACACGCCGCGCAACGAGCCCGGGCGGTCGACCGCGGACCGGTCCTCCCCGGTGTCGCGCACCCGCACGATGCGGTTGATGGCGTTGAGGAAGGCCCGGGCCGAGGCCTCCACCACGTCGGTCGACAGGCCGCGCCCCGGCATCGCCACGCCGTCCACCTCGAAGCGCAACGCCACGTCGGCCAGCGCGTCCACACCCCCGGTCACCGAGGTGACCGAGTAGTCGGTGAGCCGCCCGGAGATGCCCGTGGCCTGCTTGATGGCGGTGCAGGCGGCTTCGACCATGCCGTCACCGTGGGCGGTGGCCTCCAGCTTCTCGCCGCCGTGATCGAGCACGACCGTGGCGGTGGGCGTGGTGTTGGTGCCCCCGTGGCACTCCACCGACACCAGCTGGAAGGCGTAGCGCACGGTGTCGCCGATCTCCTCCGCCACCAGCGCCTCCAGATCGGCGTCGGTGAGCTGCACCTTGCGATCGGCGAGCTCCTTGAACCGGGTGAACGCCTGGTTCAGCGCGTCGCCGTGCAGGTCGTAGCCCATCTTCTTCAGCGTGTCGGCGAAGGCATGGCGGCCGGAGTGCTTGCCGAGCACGATCTGGCTGCCACCCGCGCCCACGGCGCTCGGGTCGATGATCTCGTAGGTGGTGCGCTCCTTGAGCACCCCGTCCTGGTGGATGCCCGACTCGTGGGCGAAGGCGTTCCGGCCGACGACCGCCTTGTTGTACTGCACCGGGTAGCCGGTGAGCCGGCTCACCAGCCGACTGGTGCGGGCCAGCTCCTCCGCCCGGATGCGGGTGTCCACCCCCCCGAAGTAGTCGGCCCGGGTGCGCAAGGCCATCACGATCTCTTCCATGGCCGCGTTGCCGGCCCGCTCGCCGATCCCGTTGATCGTGCACTCGACCTGACGGGCCCCCGCATGCACCCCCGCCAGCGAGTTCGCCACCGCCAGCCCGAGGTCATCGTGGCAGTGGGTGGAGATCACGTAGTCGCCCGAGACCTTCTCGCGCACCGCCCGCAGCCGGGCGGCGTACTCCTCAGGGATGCCGTAGCCGACGGTGTCGGGGATGTTCAGGGTCGTGGCCCCGTTGTCGACCGCCACCTGGAGCACCTCGCACATGAAGTCGAAGTCCGAGCGCGACGCGTCCTCCGGTGAGAACTCCACATCGTCGGTGTAGGAGCGGGCGTGCGCCACGGCGCGTGCCGCTTCCTGCTTCACCTGCTCGGGGGTCATCCGCAGCTTGTTGCGCATGTGGATCTCGCTGGTGGCGATGAAGGTGTGGATCCGCGCCCGCTCCGCATCCTGGATCGCCTCCCAGCACCGGTCGATGTCGGCCAGCGCGGTGCGCGACAGCCCGCAGATCACCGGTCCGCGCACCGACCGGGCGATCGCCTGGACGGCCTCGAAGTCGCCCTGGCTGGCCACCGGGAACCCGGCCTCGATGACGTCGACACCGAGCCGAGCGAGCTGCTCCGCGATCTCGAGCTTCTCGCCCTGGTCGAGGGAGATCCCGGGCGACTGCTCACCGTCGCGCAGCGTGGTGTCGAAGATGATCACCTGGTCGCTGTTGCTCATGGGTCTGTGCCTTTCGCTCGTGGCTCGGGTTGGTCGGGACGGCGGCCGGGCACCGGGAGGAGCCCGGCCGGACAAACAAAAAACCCCCTGGCCCGTGGGCGCAGGAGGCTCGGCGAGCACCTATGTGGGGCGCTCGCCCTACCGAAGGAGAAGCTCCTCGACGACGATGTGGATCTGCATAGCGGGGACCATGGTGTCAGTGGTGGCGAGGGCCGTCAAGCACGTTGCGCCCGAGCACGCTCAGGCGACGTTGGGTACGGTACCCGGCGGGAACCGCGGCGCCAACGCTCGCGCCATCGCCGCTGTCCAGGGCTGCCAACCATCGTCACCACCGGCCAGGAGGTCGCCATGATCCGTCGAGTGTTCCGCATCACGTTCAAGCTGGGTCTCATCGCCGCCGTCGGTGTGGGCATCGCCGTCGTGGTGAAGAAGCTCACTGCGCCGCCCGAAGTCCCCGCGTCGCTCGAGCCGTGGCCACCGCTGTCGACCGAGACGCCGGCCGGCGCCTCGAGCGAGCAGAGCCTGAGCACGAGCGAGGTGGGCGCGGAGGCCACGAACGGCGAGGCTGCGAGCGACGCCCCGAGCGAGGCCGAGGTCAGCGCGGTCGGGGAAGCCGCTCCCTCGAACAACTGACGCCGTCGAGACGCTGGCCCGCGGCTCGGTGCTCACCGCCGCGGGCCAGCGTGCTCGATGACCGGCTCAGGTGGTCGGCGTCAGCTGGAGCGCACCTCCGCCTCGACCACCACGGGGTCGAAGCCTTCGAACCGCAGGGTGAGCGGAACCATCGTTCCCTCCGTCAGCCGCTCGGCCAGCTCCAGCAGCATGATGTGGTAGGCGCCGGGCTTCAGCTCGACGGTGCCCCCAGCCGGCACCTCGATGGCGTCCACCTGGCGCATCTGCATCATGCCGGTGCTCATGGTGGTGTCAGGCCCGTTGCCGGCCATGGTCGCGCCGGGTGAGCCCCCACCACCCATCCCGGCCCCGGCGGTGGTGGCGGAGCCCTCCATGCCGGTGACCTGTACCGTCTCGTGGAGCTCGGCCTTGGCCGCCACCGATGCCGGCACCGAGACACCGACGAGGCGTACCAGCTCGGCCGCGTCGCTGCGGATGACCAGGTAGCACGCGCCGGCGCCGGCCACCACCGGTGAGGTGCGGCACCAGGCGTCCGACACCGCCGGAGCGGCGGCTACCGCGGCCGTGGTCGTGGTCACCGCGGTGGTGTCGGCTTCGTCCTGACCGCAGCCGGTCGCGAGGCTGGCGACGGCGAGAGCCAGACCTGCCGCGGCGAGAGAAAGGCGGATCGTGGTCATCGGCGGTACTCCTGTGTTCGAGGGAGAGGGTGGTCGGACACGAGGCGCCGTGATTCTCGTCGGTCACTCCGTCGCCGAACCACCTGATCGCACCGATTCAGGCCTTCCGCACCGCTGGTGCTGGGACCTTGGTCCCACCTCGGGTCGGGCCGGTCAGCCCGTTCTGCGGCCTCCGGGCACCCCCCGGCCACGTCGCCGGCCACAATCCACTGGTGCGCTCGTGGTCGACTCGTCGGCGGATGCTCCACCTCGGGGGGGCGATCGCGCTGGCCCTCGCCGCGGTGCTGGCAGGCTGCGGGGCCGACGGCGTGGCCGGACCGGGCACGACCGATTCCACCGGCCTGCGCGGCATCACCCGCGCCGACCCGCTCCAGGTGGGCTCGATCAGCCTGCCGGATGCGACCGTAGGTGGCCCCGGCGAGCCGTTCCACTTCCGCTCGGCCCCCGGGGAGCTGCTCGTGGTGTACTTCGGCTACACGAGCTGCCCCGACGTGTGCCCCACCACCCTGGCCGACCTGCGCGTCGCTCGGGACATGCTCGGCGGCGACGCCCGGCGCATCGATCTGGCGATGGTCACCGTCGACCCCGAGCGCGACACCCCTGAACGCCTCTCTGCCTACCTGGCCTCGTTCGCCGACCGCTATCACGCGATCCGCACCACCGATCCGGAGGCGTTGCGGACCGCGGAGCAGGCGTTCGGTGCGTCCTCCCGGGTGGATCGCCTCCCTGACGGCACGGTGGAGGTGGCCCACAGCGCCACCACGTACGTGGTCGGCTCCGATGGCACGGTGCTCGTCGAGTGGCCCTTCGGCACCTCGCCGGAGGACCTGGCCCACGACCTGCGCCTCCTGCTCGGGGGAGCGTCGGCGTGAACGACCATCCCGAGGTCGCCAGCCCCGAGCCGCGCCCCGGTCGCTCCCCGGCACTCGTGGTGTGGGCGATGCTGGCCATCGGGGCGGTGTTGATGGTCGTGGCAGCCGTCGGTGTCGCTGCGGTGGTGCTCGGCGACCGGCCGAGTGAGTACCGGGTGGTGATCCCCGCCGGCACCGGCCGCCAGATCGACGCCGGCCAGTCGGTCGAGCTGATACCGGCCGACCTGCGACTGAAGGTGGGCACCACCTTCGTGGTCCGCAACGACGACGACCGGACCCATGACGTCGGTCCCTTCGCGGTGCGCGCCGGTGAGCAGCTCGTTCACCGCTTCGACCGGGCGGGGGTCTACCAGGGCGCCTGCACCGTGCACCCCGGCGGCCAGGTGACGATCACGGTCACCTAGCGCGGCCGCTGCCACACCGCCGGGCACGACGGTCGCCTACGACAGGTCGACCGCATGGACCGAGACGATCCCGTCCGCGGCCCGCAGCTCCTCTTGGACCTCGACCGGGACGCTCTGGGACGTGGCCAGGACCATCAGCGCCGGCACACCCTCCGCGGAGCGGCCCACGTCCATGTCGGCGATGTTGATGCCCGCCCGGCCGAGCGCCGTGCCGACCACCCCGATCATGCCGGGGCGGTCCTCGTTGCGCACCACCAGCATGTGGCGGGCCGGGGGCACGTCGACCGTGTGGTCGTCGACCATCACGATCCGGGGCTCGCCCTTGAGGCCCACCAGCGTGCCGGCCAGCGCATGGCCACCACCCCGCAGGGCGATGAGGTTCACGTAGTCGTGCGAGGTGGTCGTGGACGACTCGCGCACCTCGATGCCCCGCTCCTCGGCGAGGGCCGGGGCGTTGACGTAGGACACCGGCTGGTCACTCACCCGGCCGAAGAACCCCTTGAGCACCGCCAGGGTGAGGATCCGGGTGTCGTAGCCCGCGATCTGGCCCTGGTACTCGATCTCCAGGGAGCCGGCGAGGCCCGACAGGGAGGCGAACAGCTCACCCAGCCGCTCGGCCATCGGCAGGAAGGGTCGCACGGTCTCGGAGGCCTCGGCGGCGCTGACGTTGACCGCGAAGGGCACGAAGTCACCCGCGAGCGCCAGCACGACCTGCTCGGCGATGGTGTCGCCGGCCTTGTCCTGCGCCTCGTGCGTACTCGCCCCGAGATGCGGCGTGACCACCACGTTCGGGAGCTCGAACAACGGCGACTCGGTGCAGGGCTCGGTGTCGAACACGTCGAGCGCCGCGCCCCCGACGTGGCCTGACCGGATGGCCTCCGCCAGCGCCGTTTCGTCGACGATGCCGCCCCGGGCGACGTTGATGATGCGGATGCCGGGCTTGGCTTTCGCCAGCCGATCGGCGTCGATCAGCCCGACGGTCTCGGGGGTCTTGGCCACGTGCAGGGTCACGAAGTCGGCCACCGCCATCAGCTCGTCGAGCTCGAGCAGCTCCACGCTGAGCTGGCGGGCCCGCTCCGCCGAGACGAACGGGTCGTAGGCCACCAGGCGCATGCCGAACGCCAGGGCCCGCTGCGCCACCAGCTTGCCGATGCGGCCCAGGCCGACGATGCCGAGCGTCTTGTCCGAGAGCTCCACTCCCGTCCAGCGCGAGCGCTCCCAGCGACCTTCCTTCAGCGCCGCGTTCGCCTGGGGGATGTTGCGGGCCTGCGCGAGCAGCAGCGCCATCGTGTGCTCGGCGGCCGAGAGCACATTGGACTGGGGTGCGTTGACGACCATCACGCCCCGCTCGGTGGCCGCGGCGACGTCCACGTTGTCCAGGCCGATACCGGCCCGTCCCACCACCACGAGATCCGAGCCCGCCTCGAGCACCTCGGCGGTGACCTGGGTCGCGGACCGGATGATCAGCGCCTGGGCGCCACGCACCAGCTCCAGCAGCTCCTCGGGGGAGGCGGGCGACCGAACGTCGACCTCGTGACCGGCCGCGCGCAACCGTTCGAGGCCGCCCTCGGCGATGGTCTCGGTCACCAGGATGCGGGCCATGGCGCCATCCTGTCCGGTGGGCGGCTGCACCCGCCAATGCGCCCCATCGTGACCGTGTCCGCCCGATCGCGACCGGCCTCAGCCGCCGGCCAGCTTGTAGCTCACGAAGAACGCGATGGTCGGCAGGATGATCAGCGCGGCCACGAAGATCCCCGCGACGTACGCCCACTGGGGCAGCTTGCGCCGCCCGGTGACCTCCTCGTCGGCGACCGGAGGCAACCCGAGGATCTCCCGGGCGCGCCCGCCGTCACCGGGCACCACCAGCAGGGTGAAAGTCTGCCGCCCGGTGTCGGGGTCGGGCACCGGGGTCGGTTCCCAGGTCGCGCCGATGCCGTGCTCGACGAGGGACTCCACCGCTCGCCGGGCTTCGCGCTCGGTCGCGAATCGAGCGATGGCGTCGTACGCGGGATCGTCGGTCATGTCCTGCCCCCGCTCGCTCCCCCGCCGGCCGGCGGGTGGATAGAACGTCAGAGGTTCTCGATCTCGACCGGTTCGACCGGGTCGGCCAGGTCGAAGCCGAGCACCCGGCCGTAAAAGTACAGCTCCGCCTCGAGGACACGCTCGATGGTCTCCGCCCGGCGGAACCCGTGCTGCTCGCCCTCGAAGGCCAGGTAAGCCACCGGCAGGCCCTTGGCCCGCAGCGCGGCCACCAGCACCTCCGCCTGGTCGGGCGGCACGATCTCGTCCTCCAACCCTTGGAAGACGATCACCGGGCACCCGATCCGGTCGGCATGATGGATCGGCGAGCGCTCCACGTACCGGTCTCTCGCCGCCGGATACGGGCCCACCAGCCGGTCCAGGTAGCGGGACTCGAACTTGTGGGTGTCCCGGGCCAGGGCTTCGAGGTCGCTGACGCCGTACAGGCTGGCCCCGGCATCGAAGACGTCGTGGAAGGCGAGCGCGCACAGGGTCGTGAACCCCCCGGCACTCGAGCCCCGGATGGCCAGCCGATCGGCGGCGACGTCGCCGCGGGCCGCCAGGAACGAGGCCACCGCCGTGCAGTCCTCAACATCGGCGATCCCCCACCGGCCGGCGAGCGCCTCCCGGTAGCGGCGCCCGTAGCCCGAGCTGCCCCGGTAGTTGACGTCGGCCACCGCGAGGCCACGCGACGTCCAGTACTGGATGGTGAGGTTGAGCTGCGGTCGGGCCGCGGCGGTGGGGCCACCGTGGCTGATCACCACCAGCGGCGGGCGCTCGCCGTCGGGGGCCTGCACCTCGGGGTTGGTCGGGCGGTACAACAGCGCGTGGGCCTGCTCGCCGTCCCCCGTCGGGAACACCACCGGTTCGGGGACCGAGAACCACCGCTCATCGACACCGAGCCGGCGCGGTGGTCGCAGGTGAGCCACGTCGATCGAGCCGCCACCCTCGGGGATGCTGGCGACCACCACGGAGGGCTCCTCGGTGAACGATGCGCCCACCAGCACCGCTCCCTCGCCGAACGCGTGCACCGCGGAGATGGCGGTGAACGGGGTGTCGAGCGGGTGCGTGACCCAGCCGCCGGCGGTCTGCTCGGCCACCAGCAGGTGGTCGACGCCGTCCCGGGCACAGGCCACCAGCAGGCGGCCATCGGCGAGCGGGGCGTAGCGGGACAGGCCGAACACCCACTGCGGAACCCCGATGTCGCCGTCGACGACCACCACCGCCTCCGCCTCGGGGCGAGAGCCCGAGACGGTGGCGGCGTCGAGGTGGGCCGCAGGCAGCCGGTAGAGGTTCCACCAGTCGTTGCGATCCGACACGAACAACAACGACCCGTCCCCCACCCACTCGGGTTGGAAGATCGACTCACCGGGACCGCCCGCCACCGGCCGCGGCCCGGCGAGGGCGAGGGAACCGCCCCGCTCCTCCAGCTCGGCCACCCACAGCTCCGTGGCGTCCCAGGGCATGTCGGGATGGTTCCACTGGGTCCAACACAGCCGCCGGCCGTCCGGGCTGAGGCGGGGGAAGGACACGAAGTCCGGGCCGGACACCAGCACGGCCGGCTCGCCGCCGTCGTGTGCGTCCAGCGCCACCAGCTCGTTCACCGGCTCCGCGCCATCCCGGTGGCGCTCCCGGACGCAGACCACGAACCGTCCATCGACGGTGACCCGCCCGTCCGCGTAGCGGTCGCCCGCCGGGCGGGGCGGCTCGGGGGTCAGCGGGCGCGGCGAGCCGTGACCGTCGAGGCGGTACAGCCGCTGGTCGTCCCAGTTGGCGAAGAACACGGCATCGTCGTGGAGCCACCACGCTCCCCCGCCGTACTCGTGCACCCGGGTGCGCGCCGACCAGCCCTCCGGGAGCACGTCGCGCTGCTCGCCGCCCGGACGGTGACGGACCACCGCCACCCGCCCTCCCTCCTGGGGGCGCAGCTCCGACCACCACACGTCGTCGGTGCCGACGGCCACCTCGCCGATCGACACCGCGTGCTCGACGATCAGCGCGGCCGAGATCGGCGAGGGCCAGGAGCCGTAGGGCAGGAGCCGGGTCATTCCTACGTCGCGGTGGCGAGGAGTGCCCCGATGCGCGACACCCCTTCGACCAGGTCGTCGTCGCTCAGCGCGAACGAGAGCCGGGCGTAGCCGGGCGCGCCGAAGGCCTCGCCGGGCACGATCGCCACCTTGGCCTCCTCCAGGATCAGCTCGGCCAGCTCGAGGGTGGTGGCGGGCGTGCGGCCGGCGATCGTCTTGCCCAACACCCCCTGCATCGACGGGAAGGCGTAGAACGCGCCCTGGGGCTCGATGGCGGTGATGCCGGGGATCTCGTTGAGCATCCGATGGATGGTGCGACCCCGGCGCTCGAACGCGGCCCGCATCTCGGCCACCGCCTCGAGGTCACCGGCGACCGCGGCGAGCGCGGCTCGCTGGCTGACGTTGGCCACGTTGGAGGTGACGTGCGACTGGAAGTTGGTGGCCGCGGCGATGAGGTCGGTCGGGCCGATCATCCAGCCCACCCGCCAACCGGTCATGGCGTAGGTCTTGGCCACGCCGTTGAGCACCACGCAACGCTCCGCCAGCTCCGCCACCAGCGCGGGCATCGAGGCGAAGCGGTGCTCGCCGAAGGTGAGGTGCTCGTAGATCTCGTCGGTGACCACCCAGATGCCCTTCTCGACCGCCCACTCGCCGATGGCTCGCACCTCGTCGGGGGGGTAGACCACCCCGGTGGGGTTCGACGGGGAGACGAACAGCAGCGCCTTGGTGGCCTCGGTGCAGGCCGCGTCGAGCTGTTCCACGGTGACCCGGAACCCGGTCGACTCGTCGGTGGGGAGCACCACGGCTCTCGCTCCCGCGAGCGCGATCGGCTCGGGGTAGGTGGTCCAGTAGGGGGCGGGGAGGAGGACCTCGTCGCCGGGGTCGAGCAGCGTGGTGAGCGCGTTGTAGACCGCGTGCTTGCCCCCGTTGGTCACCAGGACCTGCTCCGGAGAGACCTCCCAACCCGAGTCGCGTCGGGTCTTCGCGGCGATGGCCTCCTTCAGCTCGGGCAGACCACCCGCCGGGGTGTAGCGGTGGTTGCGAGGCTCCCGGCAGGCCTCGACCGCGGCCTCGACGATGTGGGGTGGGGTCGGGAAGTCCGGCTCGCCCGCTCCGAAACCGATGACCGACTCGCCGGCGGCCTTCAACGCCTTGGCCCTGGCGTCGACGGCCAGGGTGGCGGATTCGGTGATGGCCGCCACACGGGCGGCGATGCGCTGGTGGGTCGGTGTCATGGCGGGTCGGTCCTCGGGCAGCGGCCGGATCGGAGGGTCGAAGGGCGACGCTAGCGTGACAGATCGTGACCAGCGAGATCCCGGACATTTCGATCCCGGCCGGCCTGCTCCCCGCTGACGGACGGTTCGGGTGCGGCCCTTCGAAGGTCCGCCCCGAGGCGGTCGACGCGCTCGCGGCGGCCAAGACCACCTACCTCGGCACCAGCCACCGGCAGGCGACGGTGCGGTTCATGGTGAGCGCCCTGCGCAACGGCCTGGCCGAGCTGCTCGCGTTGCCCGACGGCTACGAGGTCATCCTCGGCAACGGTGGCACCACCGTCTTCTGGGACGCGGCCACCTTCGGGCTGGTGGAGCGCCGCAGCCAGCACCTCTCGTTCGGTGAGTTCTCGGCGAAGTTCGCGGCCGCGGCCGCGGCCGCGCCCCACCTCGACGAGCCGCAGATCATCGAGTCCCCACCCGGCACCCGTCCCGAGCCGACACCCACGCCGCACGTCGACGCGTACGCGCTCACCCACAACGAGACCTCCACCGGGGTGGCCATGACCCCCGCTCGGCCACCCGGCGTCTCCGCGGGCGAGGCCCTGGTGCTGGTCGACGCCACCTCGGCGGCCGGGGGGCTGCGCTTCGACCCCGCCGAGGTCGACGTCTACTACTTCGCGCCCCAGAAGTGCCTGGCATCCGACGGCGGTCTGTGGCTGGCCGCGGTGTCGCCCGCGGCGCTCGAGCGCATCGAGCGCATCGCCCGCTCGGGGCGGTGGATCCCCGCCTCGCTCGACCTGTCGATCGCCCTGGACAACAGCCGCAAGGATCAGACCTACAACACGCCCGCGCTGGCCACGATCTTCCTGGCGGTGCAACAGGTCGAGTGGATCAACGGCAACGGCGGGCTCGAATGGGCGGCGTCACGCTGTGACACCTCGGCGGAGATCATCTACGGCTGGGCCGAGCGCAGCGACCATGCCACCCCCTTCGTCGAGCGCCCCGAGGATCGCAGCCACGTGGTGGCCACCATCGACCTCGACGACGCCGTCGACGCGAACCTCGTGGCCGGCGTGCTGCGCCGCAATGGCGTCGTAGACACCGAGTCCTACCGCAAGCTGGGCCGCAACCAGCTCCGGGTGGCGCTGTTCCCCGCCATCGAGCCGTCGGATGTGGAAGCCTTGACCCACTGCATCGACTACGTGGTGAGCGCGCTGGGGGAGTGACGATGGCGACGACCGCGCAGATCAGGGAGCAACTCACCGGTCCCGGAGGCGCGTTCGAGGTCGTGACCGCGACCATCGACGGCGTCGAGATGAAGGTCTACAAGGACCGCCTGCCGAATCTGCGCGCCGTGGCGGAGATCGCCGCGTCCCGCGGTGACGACCAACCCTTCATCGTGTACGGCGACCGCCGCATCGGCTTCGGGGAGTTCTTCCGGCTGGCCAACTCCGTCGCGAACCACCTGCGTGACGATGCCGGCGTGACCCACGGCGACCGGGTGGCCGTGCTGTCCGCGAACAACCCCGAGTGGTGCCTCACGTTCTGGGCCACCGTGAACAGTGGCGCGATCCTGGTGGGGCTCAACGGTTGGTGGAAGGCCGACGAGATCCTCTACGGCCTGCGCGACTCGGGCGCCCGGGTGCTGGTGGCGGACCGGGACCGTGTCGCCCGCATCGCCGGCTCGCTCGGCGAGCTGCCCGAGCTGGAGGCGGTGTACCTGATCGATGCCGAGCCCGCCGACCTCGGCGAGGACCCGCGCCTGCGCCGGTTCAGCGAGCTCACCGCGGACCCCACGCCGGTGTTCCCCGACACGCTGATCGACGAGGCCGACTACGCGGTGATCTTCTACACCAGCGGCACCACGGGACGACCCAAAGGGGCCATCTCCTCCCACCGCAACATGGTCGCCAACCTCCAGAACACCGTCTACAACACGGTCGCCGCCAGCATGGCCGACCCCGGTTCGACCCCCGACCTGCGCACCGGTGCGCCAGCCCAGACGGCAGCCTTGCTGACCTCGCCCCTGTTCCACGTCTCCGGCTGCCACTCGAGCCTGGTGGTGGGCACCCTCGGGGGCGTGAAGCTCGTCATCCCGGAAGGCCGGTTCGAGCCGGCGAAGGCGCTTCAGCTCATCCAGGACGAGCAGGTGACCATCTGGGCCACGGTGCCCACCATGGTGTGGCGGGTGTGCGAGTTCGAGAGCCGACACGACTACGACACCTCCACGGTCACTTCCGTCGCCTTCGGTGGCAGCCCGTCGGCGGAGGAGCTCCAGCGGATGGTGCGTGAGACGTTCCCCAACGTCCGCAGCACCTCCAACGCCTACGGCCTCACCGAGACCAGCTCGGTGGCCACGGTCATCAACGGGCAGGACGCCATCGACAAGCCGGCCTCGGTCGGCCCGCCGGTGCCGGTGGTCGACATCCGCATCGTCGATGCCAGCGGCGACGACGTGCCCCAGGGCCAGACCGGCGAGGTGCTCATCAAGGGCCCGATCGTCATGCCCGGCTACTGGGGCAAGCCCGAGGCCACGGCGGAGATCCTCGACGAGGGCGGATGGTTGCACACCGGCGACATCGGTCACCTGGACGCCGACGGCTACCTCTACATCACCGACCGGGCCAAGGACATGATCATCCGCGGCGGAGAGAACGTGTACTGCGTCGAGATCGAGCAGCGCCTCGTGCAGCACCCCGAGATCGCGGACGCCGCGGTGGTCGGCGTCCCCCATCCCGAGCTCGGCGAGGAGGTCAAGGCGGTCATCGAGGTGGTGCCAGGCAGCACCCTGACCGAGCGCGACGTGCAGGCCTGGGTGGCCGAGACACTGGCCAACTTCAAGGTGCCCGCGTACGTCGAGCTGCGCACGGAGAAGCTGCCCCGGAACGCGTCCGGCAAGCTGCTCAAGAACGTGCTGCGCGGCTCGGGCGAGGTGAGCTTCGCCGAGACCATGTGAGCGTGGAGGTGAGCGCGCCCGGCGGCGCGCTCACCCTGGCCCGGCTCAGCCGGTGAACCGTGGCGTGGCCCGTGGGACCGACGTCGCCCCGGTGGTCGTGGTGGTCGTGGACGACTCGACCGGCTGAGAGGTGGTGGTCGTGGTCGGTGTTTCCGAGAGGTTCGCCAGGTAGGCGAACACGTTGCGCACGAACACCGAGTTGGCCACCGCCCCCATCCCCGGACCGTCGACGCAGTTCTCGTCCGCGGTGGAGAAGACGTCGACATCCGCTACCAGCACCACCGGGCCGGAACCGGGCCCGAGCGCACCCGGCGGGAGCAGCGCCACGGCCGGGCCGAGGGACGGGTCGGCCTCGGCGATCACCGAAGCGGCACCCAGCCCCGTGTAGATGCCCTGGTCACCCGAGAAGGTGATCGTGGTCACCGTCCCGAACGGACCGTTGATCAGCGGCGACGCCGGAGCGACGGGTGTGGCCGACGTGTAGTTGCTGTCGGTCAGGGTGAGTCCGAACAGATCGGCGATGTTGTGGTCGGTGCCGTCGGTGGTGGCGATCACCGCGCCCCCGCCGAGCACGAAGTCCAACAGCGCGGCTCGCTCGTCGGCGGTGTAGGTGCTCGTCTCGACCCAGCCGGTGAAGAAGACGTCGACTCCGTCGAGCGAGCCGGGGGTGACGGCGTCCACCCCGGGGCTGGCGAGCGAGATCGGGCGCTCGACGACGCCGCCGGCCCCGAAGTTCGAGGTGTCGCTCAGCATGGCTCGCAGGTCGTCTCCGCAGAACGAGAAGAGCCCCCAGCCGGAATCAACCCGATCGTCGGAGTAGCCCGACACCACCAGAGGGGCCTCGGCGGCCGAGCTGGTGGTGGGGGCGACGGCTGGCGCCGCGATCAGGGCGGTGAGCAGGAGCGCGGTGAACGCTTTCGATGGTGAACGCATGGCGGAGGACATTAGCTGAACGCGGTTCAGCTACGCTCCACTCCGCGGCTCACGGTCCGTTCAGGTGGCCGAGCCGAGGGAGTCGAGTGCGGCGGTGAGCGCCGCGGCGGCGGACTCGGCCAGCGGGGCCAGCGCAGGATCGGTCATCAGCTGGCGAGGATCGGCGACCTGCACCCGGGTGCCGCCACCGGCTGCGGGTTCCAGCACGACGTTGCACGGCAGCATCAGCGCGGCCGAGGGATCGACGGTGAGCGCCTGGTGCGCGAACTGCGGGTTGCACGCCCCGAGGATCTTGAGCGGTGGGCGCTCCACGCCGAGCTTGGCCTTCAGGGTGGCGGCCACGTCGATCTCGGTCAGTACCCCGAAGCCCTGCGCGGACAGCGCGTCGCGCACAGCGGCTTCGGTCTGCTCCAGCGGCAACGGGACGGTGGTCTCGATGGACGACATGCTGGCCTCCCAGGGACGCTCGGGCGACCGCGGGCCCTCCGGCCCGTTCGATCGAGTCTGATTGGATACCCCCTATGGTATAGCGGGATTGGATCCCGCGACCTCGAGCGGGCTTCCCCTGGTGGTGGGTGGCCGCCAGCCCCTGCCACCTCCCTGGTGACGCCGTAGGACGACGGCCGGCCGCCAGGGCTCAGCGGGCTGCGGCGAAGCCCTTCTCCAGGTCGGCGATGATGTCGTCGATCGTCTCCAGACCCACCGACAGGCGCACCAGACCCGGCTCCACCCCGGTGTCGCGCTGCTCCTCTTCGGTGAGCTGGCTGTGCGTGGTCGTCGCCGGGTGGATGGCCAGGCTGCGCACGTCGCCGATGTTGGCCACGTGGCTGTGCAGCTCCAGCGCCTCCACGAAACGCCGGCCGGCCTCGACCCCACCCGTGATGACGAACGCCGGCACCGAGCCCGCACCCCGGCCACCGGTGTAGCGCTGGGCCCGCTCGTACCACGGCGATCCCGGCAGGCCGGCGTACTGGACCCGCTCGACCTGCGGGTGCTGGGCCAGGAACTCGGCCACCGCCCGGGCGTTGGCGTTGTGGCGCTCCATGCGCAGGCTCAGCGTCTCGAGCCCTTGCAGAAACAGGAACGCATTGAACGGCGACACCGCGGCACCGATGTCGCGCAGCAGCTGGACCCGGGCCTTGAGGATGTAGCTGCCCGGGCCGAGCGCCGGCCAGTAGGCGAGCCCGTGGTAGCTGGGGTCGGGCTCGGTGAACATCGGGAACTTCCCGCTGGCGGAGAAGTCGAACGACCCACCGTCGACGATCACCCCGCCGATCGACGTGCCGTGCCCACCGATGAACTTGGTGGCCGAGTGCACGACGATGTCGGCGCCGAGCTCGAGCGGTCGGATCAGCCAGGGCGTGGCCACCGTGTTGTCGACGATGAGGGGGATCCCCGCCTCGTGCGCGACGGCCGACACACCCTCGATGTCGAGGACGTCGTTGCGGGGGTTGCCGATCGTCTCCCCGTAGAACGCCTTGGTGTTGTCACGGATGGCGCCACGCCACTCGTCGAGGTCGTCAGGGTCTTCGATGAAGGTGACCTCGATGCCCATCTTCGGCAGCGTGTAGTGGAAGAGGTTGTAGGTGCCGCCGTAGAGGGCCGCGGAGGACACGATGTGACTGCCGTGCTCGGCCAGGTTGAGGATGGCGAAGGTCTCCGCCGCCTGGCCGCTCGACAGCGCCAGCGCACCGGGGATGCCGACCGCGGTGGTGCAGCCGCCTTCCAGGCTGTTGATCCGGGCCTCGAACACCGCCTGGGTCGGGTTCATGATCCGGGTGTAGATGTTGCCCACCTCGGCCAGGGCGAAGAGGTTCGCGGCATGAGTGGTGTCGCGGAACTGGTACGAGGTGGTCTGGTAGATGGGCACCGCGCGGGAGCCGGTGGCAGGGTCGGGTTCCTGACCTGCGTGGATCTGGCGGGTCTCGAACCCCCACTCGGACTCGGGCATGGCGGATCCTCCTCGGGCGGTGTGATCGCAGCGAAGCGGCGCCAGCCTAAGGTCTGCGAGCGCCGCCGCCCAACGAGCTCGCCTCCGCGGTCAGCCCTGGCCGCCGGAGGCGTCCTGCACCCGGGTCTTGCCCGCGCTGATCCAGGGCATCATCGCCCGGAGCTGCTCGCCCACCTTCTCGATCTGGGCCTCCTTGCCCGCCGCCTCCAGCGCCAGGAAGTTGGGCCGGCCGGCCTCGCTCTCGGCGATCCACTCCTCGGCGAACTTCCCCGAGCGGATCTCGTCGAGGATGACCCGCATCTCCGCCTTCACCGCGTCGTTGATGACCCGCGGGCCACGGGTCAGGTCGCCGTACTCGGCGGTGTCGGAGATCGAGTAGCGCATCCCGGAGATGCCCTGCTCGTACATGAGGTCGACGATGAGCTTCAGCTCGTGGAGGCACTCGAAGTAGGCGATCTCGGGCTGGTACCCCGCGTCGACCAGCGTCTGGAACCCCGCTTGGACCAGGGCGGTGGTGCCCCCGCACAGCACCACCTGCTCACCGAAGAGGTCGGTCTCGCACTCTTCGGTGAAGGTGGTCTCGATCACCCCCGCTCGGGCCCCACCGATCGCATCCGCGTAGGCGAGACCGAGCTGCTTGGCGGTGCCGGTGGCGTCCTGCTCGACGGCCAGCAGGCACGGCACGCCACCACCCTCCTCGTAGGTCCGGCGCACGAGGTGACCGGGGCCCTTGGGAGCGACCATCACCACGTCGACCCCGGACGGCGGGACGATGCGACCGAAGCGGATGTTGAAGCCGTGGGCGAAGAACAGCGCGTCGCCGTCGTCGAGGCCGGGCGCGATGTCGCGCTCGTAGATGGCCTTCTGCTCCGTGTCGGGCGCCAGGATCATGATCAGGTCCGCCTCGGCCGCGGCTTCCGCGATGGACGCGACCTTCAGCCCGGCAGCGGCGGCCTTCTCCCGTGAGCTGGAGCCCTCACGCAACCCGATGCGCACATCGATGCCCGAGTCCTTGAGGTTCAGGGCGTGCGCATGCCCCTGCGATCCGTACCCGATGATCGCCACCTTCCGGCCGGCGATGACGGAACGGTCGGCGTCCTTCTCGTAGTAGATGTTGGCCACCAGTCGCTTCCCTTCAGTGATGGCTCGCACCCGCGAGCGGCTCTACGAATCTAGGTGATCGGCGGGTGCGTGCCCGCAGTGCTCGCCAGCGCCGGCAGCGCCCGGGCCGGGCACCAGCGCTGTTCGACGCTCCCCCACCCATCGGGCCGCGGCCCACCCGAGGACCCCGACCGTCACCACGAACACCGGGGCCACCCGCAGTGAGCTCGACCACGGCTGGAGCAGCGAGATGCCGTAGGCGGCGGCCACCGCCCACCTGGTGCGGGCGGACGTGGCGAAACCTGCCGCCAGGATCGCCACGGCGAGCACGAGCAGGCCGCCGTCGTAGTAGATGGCGTGCGGCGCGACCAGCAGCACGACCGGCACGGTGACGGCCATGAGCGCCGGCACGGCCGAGCGCGGCGCGCGCCACCACCACCCGGCGACCAGGCACACCGCCACCGCGGCGAGACCCCAGCCCACCACCTGGGCCACCGGGGCGCCGAACCCCCACAGCGACTCCGCCACCCCCAGGAAGGAGATGGCGTTGTGCCCGTTGGCCGGGGCATCGGCCTCGGCCAGCCAGCTCACCTGGTCGAGCCACTCACCCACCCAACCCCAGCCCGCCAGCGCGGCTCCGGCCAGGTACGCGAGCACCCCCGCCGCGGCCACCACGCCGAGGGAGCGCCAGCGGCGGGTCACCACCAGCACCACCACCAGCACCACCGCGTACTGGGGTTTGAACAGCAGACCGCCCGCCGCCACCCCGGCCAGCAGCTCACGCCCGTCCCCCATCCCCCGGG
>NZ_DAIUCK010000049.1:0-22655 GCF_036846205.1 Rhabdothermincola sp.
CCCCACCTCCACCGCCCGCTGCCGGAGCGGTGCCCCCTCCTCCGCCTCCGGCGGGGCTGGTGACCCCGGAACAGGAGGCCGACCAGCCTCAGCCCGGGTCGTGAGAGCGGCGCGCTCCAGCGAACGCCAGCCGATCAACGCCGAGACCAACGCGGCCAGCCCACCGATCGCGAGCGCGGCCCGCCCGCCGAGGGTCTCACCCACCCAACCGACGATGGGGCCACCGATCGGTGTGCTCCCGAGGAACGCCACGCCGTAGAGGGCGATGACCCGGGCCCGCATCTGCGGGTCTGCCGTGAGCTGCAACGTGGCGTTGGTGAGGGTGATCACGGCGATGCTCGCCGCGCCGACCAGCGGCATGACCACCGCGGTGGCCGTCAACGTCGGCATCACCGATGCCACCAGCACGAGGAGGCCGAATGCCGCTGCCGACCATCCGACGCCACGATGGGAGGCAGTCATCCGACCGGCGAGAACCAGGCCGCCGATGACCGCGCCGGCGCTCATCGCCGAGAGGAGGGCACCGTAGCCTTCGGCGCCAGCGCCGAAGGTGAAGGTGGCGAGGATCGGCAGGCTGACCTGGAACTCGTAGGTCAGGGTCCCGATGACCGCCAGCATCAGCAACGGGGTACGCAGCGCCGGCGTGACCCACACGTATCGCAGGCCCTCCAGGAGCTGGCCGTGCTGCCGGGCCACCGGTTCGGTCCGGTGGAGCTCCCCGACTCGCATGGCTGCCAGCGCAGCGAGCACCGCGGCGTAGCTGAGCGCGTTCAACAGGAAGCACGTAGCGAGGCCCAGGGTGGCGATCACCACCCCGCCCACGGCCGGGCCCACCAGCCGGCCGGCGTTCATCACCGTGCTGTTGAGCCCCACCGCGTTGGTGAGGTGCTCGGGTCCCACCATCTCGTAGACGAACGACTGGCGGGCCGGCATGTCGAAGGCGTTGACCAGACCGAGGCCCAGCGCGAGCAGGAAGACCATCCAGAGCTGCACCGCACCGGTCGCGGTCAGCACCCCGAGGACCAGGGCGAGCGAGCCGGCCGCACTCTGGGTGGCCAGCAGGAGCCGCCGCTTGTCGGACCGGTCCGCGATCACCCCCGCCCAGGGACCGAGCACGAGCATGGGGAGGAACTGCAGGGCGGTGGTGACCCCCAGGGCCACGCCGCTGCCGGTGAGCCGGAGCACCAGCCAGGCCTGGGCCACGGTCTGCATCCAGGTCCCGCTGACCGACACGACCTGGCCGGCGATGTACAGGCGGTAGTTGCGTGAGCTGAGAGCCCGGAACGTGTGCCGAGCGGCTCGCTCCACCCGGGTCACGGGGTCTCCTCGTCGAGGAGTTGTTCCAGGGCGGGCAGCGCCGCCAGGAGGCGGTTCCGGTCGCCGGCGGAGAGCGTCGCCAGGCGGTCGGCGAGCCAGGCGTTGCGTTCCTCCCGGATCTGCTCGAGCTCCCGCCGGGCCGCGGGGGTCGCCCGCACCAGCGAGATCCGGCGGTCGCGCTCGTCGCTGGTGCGCTCGACCCACCCTTCGCCCTCCAGCGCGCCGACGATGCGGGAGATGGTGGGTGGCTGCACGTTCTCGATCGCGGCCAGCTCGCCGAGGGTGAGCGGCCCCCGCTTGGCGATGGTGACCAGCGCGGAGAGTTGCGAGGGGGTGATCCCGCTGTGCACCTGCTGGCGGAGGCGTCGAGCGAGGCGGAGCAGGATCATCCGCAGCCGGCTGACGTCGTCCTCCGCGGCGGGCATCCTCGCCCCCTTCCCTTCCCAATCGTTTCGTTTCGCTAATCAATAGCCTAGCTAATCAACTGCGGGATGCCACCCCGAGGAGTGGGGCGCAGGGAGTCGGGTGTGCAGGCAGACTGGCGAGGTGGCGGCCGTTCGCGTCCTCAGCCATCTGGGTCCCTCCGGGGTGTTCGCACTGCCTCCGGACCTCGCCGGCATGGTGGAGCTGGTGCCCGTGCCCACCCGAGGCGACCTCGACCCCGCGCTGCGAGGGGAGGTCCTCGTCACTCTGCCCTGGGAAGTCGAAACACTCGCCGAGACCCTTCGGAGGGGGGTGCGGTGGGTGCACGTCACCGGGACCGGGGTGGACGCCTTCCCGCTCCAGCTGATCGGTGAGGGTGTGGTGCTGACCAACTCCCGTGGTGCCAGCGCGGTGCCGATCTCCGAGTGGGTCCTGGCCACGATGCTGGCATTCGAGAAGCGGCTGCCGGAGTCGTGGGAGACCCGTTCCCCCGAGGACTGGCGGCGGGGGCAGCTCCGCGATCTCGGCACCCTGGCGGGCAAGCGGCTCGCCCTCGTCGGCCTCGGTGGTATCGGCTCCGCCACCGCCACACGGGCCCTCGCGTTCGACATGCAGGTGCGGGCGTTGCGTCGCCGGGACCGGCCGTCACCCGTGCCCGGAGTGGAGACGGTCCGCTCGCTGCCGGCATTGCTCGACGGCGCGGATCACGTCGTGCTCGCCGCGCCGCTGACCCCCGAGACCCGAGGCCTCATCGGGCGCGAGGCGTTCGGGGCGATGAAGCCCGGGGTGCACCTGGTGAACGTGGCCCGGGGGGCGTTGGTCGACCAGGACGCGCTGCGAGCGGCGCTTGATGACGGGACGGTGTCGATGGCGTCACTCGACGCGGTCGACCCTGAGCCCTTGCCGGAGGGGCACTGGCTCTACACCCATCCCAAGGTGCGCTTGTCCCCCCACCTGTCCTGGTCCGCCCCGGGAGCGCTCGACCTGCTGGCCCAGATGTTCATCGAGAACCTCCGGCGCTTCGTGGCCGGCGAGTCCCTCCAGCACGTCGTCGATCTCGACGCCGGGTACTGATGGGCGTCCCGCCCGCCTCGGCTCCGTGCGACGAGGGCTGGCACCAGCCGGGCCCGGAGCCGCAGTGGAGCGAATGGTGGTACTTCGACTTCGCCTCCCCCGACGGGTCCTTCGGAGGGTACGTGCGGGTCGGTCGCTATCCGAACCTCGGGGTCGTGTGGTACTGGGCCTGCGTGGCCGGACCAGACCGTTCGCCGGTGATGGTCGTCGACCATCAGGTCCGCCCACCGGCACGGGAGGGCTCGCTCGAGTTGCGGGCCAGCGGACTGTGGGCCGACCACAACTGCGAGACCCCGTTCGAGCACTGGAGCGTCGGGCTCGAGGCGTTCGCCGTGAGCCTCGACGACCCGCTGGATGCCTACCAGGGTTCGCTCGGTGAGCGGGTTCCCCTCGGTCTCGACCTGGAGTGGGAGACCGACGGGGAGGTCTTCGCCTATCCGCCCCCGCTCGAGCACTACGAGGTGCCGTGCCGGGTGCATGGTGAGGTGCTCGTCGGGCTCGAAAGTCTCGAGCTCGACGGGGTGGGCCAGCGGAACCACGCCTGGGGTGGGAACGACCGGTGGGCGGAGGCCTGGTGCTGGAGCGCCTTCCACGTCGAGGGCGGCGATCACCACCTGCTCGAGGTGACCCCGGACACCTCGCAGGCCATCGGCTATCGCCAGCCTCCCGATTCAGGGCAGGTGAAGGTGCTCGAGGGCTCGGTGGCGTGGACCGAAGGGCCGGAGCGACTGCCCCGGCAGATCGATCTCACGGCGGCCGGCGAGCGCATCGGGGTCACCCCGCTGGCGTGGGCGCCGGTCCTCGTCGAGGGGCCCGGGGGTCGGCGGTCCCGCCTTCCGCGGGCCCTGGCCCGCTTCGAAGGAGCCGCCGGCCCTGGTGTGGGGTGGGTCGAGGTCAACCAGCCGGAGTGAGCGGCCGGCGAGCGCCGATCAGGCCACTCGCTCGGCGGCGCGCTCGACGCGGAACGCCACCAGCGCGAAGCCCGCCACCACCACGAAACCGGTCACTGCCAGCAGGATCGGGACCACCACATCGTCCTGGGGCATGGTCATGGTGGTCCCCGCGGTCCCCTCCGGCCACGGCCACAGCACCCGCAGCGAGCCGAGCATCAGGCCGATGAGCCCCGCCACCACCGTGTCGTGGTGGTGGTGCAGGGCCCAGTGCAGCACCTGCGAGAACAGCATGAGCCCGATCGCGCAGCCGGTGGCGAACACCGCGACGGTGGCGAGCTGGCGGTCGTTCACCGCCCCGAGGACCAGGTCGTACATGCCGAGCATGAGGAGGATGAACGACCCGGAGATCCCCGGGAGGATCATGGCGCAGATGGCGATCGCGCCGGCCAGGAAGTAGGCCCACAGCGGCGGATCGGCCACCCCGGAGGAGCGGAAGCCGAGCAGGAAGAACGCGGCCACGCCGACGAGGAGGAGGACGACAGCGCGCATGCTGTCCCACTGCTTGACCCGCGGGAGTGCCGCGGCGACCGAGCCGGCGACCAGGCCGAAGAACAACCCAGCCATGCGGACCGGTTCCGTGTCGAGGAGATGCTCGATGGCACGGGCCAGCGACAGCAGTGCCAGCAGAATGCCCGCTCCCAGCGGGAGGATGAACAGCCAGCGAATCTCACGCAACCGGTCCCACGTGCCAGCCAGGTCGAACCTCAGAAGGTGACCAGCCGCCGCGGCGAAGAGGCTGACCGTGTCGATGAGCTCCTCGTAGATACCGGTGACCAGGGCGACGGTGCCGCCCGAGACGCCCGGGACGATGTCGGCGCTGCCCATGAGGAAGCCGCGCGCGAACACGGAAGCAGGCTTGTGGGGCACGGCGCCGATCGTACCGGCTCCGGACCCCCCGACCCGACATCGCTCGCGAGCCCCGGTACGCTTCGCCGGTGCACGTTCTGCTCACGTTGATCCTCGGTCTGGGCGTCGACCCCCAGCGCCTCTTGCACACCGTCGGACTGATCGGTCTGCTGCTCGCGGTCTTCGCCGAGTCCGGGATGATGGTGGGCTTCTTCCTCCCGGGCGACTCACTGTTGTTCGCTGCCGGCCTGCTCACCTATCGGGGTGACCTGGCGGGTGGTCAGGTGTGGCTGGTGACGGTGGGGTGCGTCATCGCGGCCGTGGTGGGTGACCAGGTGGGCTACGGGGTCGGGCGCAAGCTCGGTCCCCGACTCGCGGACCGGGAGCGTTCGCGGTTCCCCAAGGACGAACACCTCGTAAAGGCGCAGGCGTTCTTCGACCGCCACGGCCCGAAGGCGATCGCGCTCTCGAGGTTCGTGCCGATCGTGCGCACGTTCTGTCCTGTGGTGGCCGGGGTGAGCCGCATGGACCACCGGGTCTTCACCCGGTGGAACGTGATCGGTGGGGTGGTGTGGGCGGTCGGGCTGATCCAGCTCGGGTACTGGCTGGGACGGATCGCCCCGGGAGTCGGCGACCGCATGGAGCTCGTGGTCGTGGCGATCGTGGTCTTTTCGCTGATCCCCATCGGCGTGGAGCTGGTCCGCTCGCGCCGGGAGCGGACCGACTCGCCTACGGGAACACCTGGCCGATGAGCTTGCGGTTCTTCAGCTTCGCCTTGAGGTAGTCGCGGTTCATCAAGGCGATGAAGTCGATGGGGATCTCCTTCGGACAGGCTTCCTGGCATTCGCCGTAGTTCGTGCAGGAGCCGAAGTACTGCTCCATGGTTTCGACCATGTCCTCGGTGCGCTGCCACCGCTCCGCTTGACCCTGCGGGAGCAGGTTGAGGTGGGCCAACTTGGCGGAGGTGAACAACTGGGCCGCGCCGTTGGGACACGCGGCCACACACGCGCCGCAACCGATGCAGGCAGCCGCGTCCATGGCCGTGTCGGCCGCTGGCTTGGGTACTGGGATCTGGTTGCCATCGGGAGCCGCACCCGTGTTCGCGGTGATGAAACCGCCCGCGGCGATGATGGCGTCCAAGGCGGACCGGTCGACCATCAGGTCCTTGATGACCGGGAAGGCCGCCGCCCGCCACGGCTCGATCACGATCTCATCCCCGTCGCGGAAGCTGCGCATGTGGAGCTGGCAGGTGGCCGTGCCGCGCATCGGGCCGTGAGCCTGGCCGTTGATCATGATGCCGCAGGTCCCACAGATGCCTTCCCGGCAGTCGCTGTCGAAGGTGATCGGCTCGCGACCTGATTCGATCAACCGCTCGTTCACCACGTCGAGCATCTCGAGGAACGACATACCCTCCTTCACGTCAGTGGCCTCGTAGGTCTCGAAGCGGCCCTCGGCCCGGGGGCCGTCCTGGCGCCACACCTTGAGCGTGAGCTTCATCTCGGTCCTCGTCCTACTTGTAGCTGCGTTGGGTGAGCTTCACGTACTCGAACGTGAGCGGTTCCTTGTGGAGCCTCTGCGGAGCGTCGGTGCCCTGCCATTCCCAGGCGGCCACGTACGCGAAGTTCTCGTCGTCCCGGAGCGCCTCGCCGTCCTCGGTCTGGTGCTCGACCCGGAAGTGCCCTCCGCAGCTCTCCTCACGGTGCAGGGCGTCACGGCACATGAGCTCGGCTTCCTCGAAGAAGTCGGCCACTCGCATGGCCTTCTCGAGTGACTGGTTGACCCCGTCGGGCGTGCCGAGGATGCGGGCATTCTTGCGGAACTCGTCATACAGGGCCGGGATCTCGCTGAGTGCCTTCTCCAGGCCGGCGCGCGAGCGCTCCATCCCACAGTGGTCCCACACGATCCTGCCCAGCTCACGGTGGTAGTGGTCGACCGAACGGGTGCCCCCCACCGACATCCACCGGCGGATCTCGTCCTGCACGGCTGCCTCGGCCTGCTTGAACACCGGGTCGTCGGTGGGCACGAGTGGCTGCCCGAGCAAGCCGGCCAGGTAGTCACCGACGGTGTAGGGGATCACGAAGTACCCGTCGGCGAGCCCCTGCATCAACGCCGAGGCGCCGAGCCGGTTGGCGCCGTGATCCGAGAAATTGGCCTCCCCCAGCGCGTACAGCCCGGGCACGGTGGTCATGAGGTTGTAATCCACCCAGAGCCCGCCCATCGTGTAGTGGGTGGCGGGATAGATGCGCATGGGGACCTCGTAGGGGTTCTCCCCGGTGATGCGCTCGTACATGTCGAAGAGGTTCCCGTAGCGCTCCCGCACGACGTCGACTCCCAACCGGCCGATGGCATCGGAGAAGTCGAGGTAGACCCCGTTGTGGAGCGGCCCCACGCCACGCCCCTCATCGACGACGGTCTTGGCGTTGCGGCTGGCCACGTCCCGGGGAACCAAGTTGCCGAACGCCGGGTACTTGCGCTCGAGGTAGTAGTCGCGCTCGGACTCGGGGATCTCGGCGGGTGGTCGATCGTCACCTGCCCGCTTGGGTACCCAGATGCGACCGTCGTTGCGTAACGACTCAGACATGAGGGTGAGCTTGGACTGGAACTCGTCGCTCGCGGGGATGCAGGTGGGGTGGATCTGGGTGAAGCACGGGTTGGCGAACAACGCTCCCTTCTTGTGTGCCCGCCAGGCCGCCGTGACGTTGCTGTTCATGGCGTTGGTCGACAGGTAGAACACGTTGCCGTAACCGCCCGTGCACAGCAGCACCGCGTGCGCAGCGTGGGAGGTGACCTCGCCGGTGACGATGTCGCGGGTCACCACCCCGCAGCACGCGCCGTCCTTCACCACCACGTCGAGCATCTCGGTCTTGGTGTGCAGCTCCACCGTCCCGAGTGCGACCTGTTGCATGAGCGCCTGGTAGGCGCCGAGCAGGAGCTGCTGGCCGGTCTGACCCCGGGCGTAGAAGGTGCGGCTGACCTGCGCCCCGCCGAACGAGCGGTTGTCGAGCAGGCCGCCGTACTCGCGGGCGAACGGGACTCCTTGCGCGACGCACTGGTCGATGATGTCGACGCTGACCTGCGCGAGGCGGTAGACGTTCGACTCCCGCGCCCGGAAGTCGCCGCCCTTCACCGTGTCGTAGAAGAGCCGGAAGATCGAGTCGCCGTCGTTTTTGTAGTTCTTCGCGGCGTTGATGCCCCCCTGGGCGGCGATCGAGTGCGCCCGGCGTGGCGAATCGTGGAACGTGATGACCTTGACCCTGTAGCCGAGCTGGCCGAGCGTGGCGGCGGCCGACGCGCCGGCCAGACCACTGCCGACCACGATGATCTGGAACTTGCGCTTGTTGTTCGGGTTGACCAGGCGCATCGAGAACTTGTGGTTGTCCCAGCGGTCCTCGATGGGTCCCTGCGGGGTCTTGGCGTCGAGCACGATGTCGCTCATTCGATGCGGTCTCCTCGGGCTCAGCCGACGACGCCGGTGAGCACGGCGATCGGGAACGAGATGTTTGGTCCCACCACCAGGATCGTGAAGCCCGCCGCGGCAGCCCGCCGCAACGGGTTGTGGCGGGGGTTGAAGTGCGGGCTCATCGACCCCATGGTCTGGAAGAGGCTCCAGACGCCGTGGTACAGGTGCACGCCGAGTGCCAGGTTGGCCAACACGTAGAAGAGCGCCACCGGCCAGCGCTGGAACGACGCCACCACGTTCGCGTACACGTCGCCGGCGTGGAAGTCGGGGTTGGCCCAGCCGGTCGTGAGGTCGGCGAGGTGGAACACGATGAACAGGGCGACGATCACGCCGCTCCAGCGCATGGTCCGGGCTGCCCAGCTGGCGGCGATGTAGTCGCGAGGTGAGGCATACCGCTGCGGGCGAGCCCGGCGGTTGAGCATCGTGAGTGAGTAGGCCGCGTGGATGTGGTAGCCCACGGCCACGATGAGCACGACTCGCATGCCCCACAGTGCGACCCCGTCCGGGAGGATCGGCACCAGCAGTCCAGTCCGGAGCCACTCGGCGTACTCGTCATAGTGGGTCGGGCCGAGGTACATCTTCAGGTTGCCGACCATGTGGGCGAACACGAAGCCCATCAGCACCAGGCCGGTGATGGCCATCACCCACTTCTTGCCCACCGCGGTCCGGTAGAAGCCCGACATGGGGAGCCGCCCTCGCCGGATCGGTGTCCGGATGGGTGGGGACGTGACGTTCGGGATGGCAGCAGGGGCTTGTCGGGTTGCGGTCACGAACATGCCTCCACGTGGAGCTCCTCCGATCGGCGTGGGTTGCGGCGCGACACCGGTGCGAGAGGCCGGCCCCTCACCGGGATCCGGCCCGCGACGACGCTACCCATGACCGCTCGTCAGGTGCTAGCTGGCAGCGGCCGCCCCGACCGGGCGGGCTAGGGCTGGGAGGCCACACCCCCCCGGTGTGCCTGCTCGACCGTCGTGGTGTACCGGTTGCTGGCCAGGATGCTCCCCCGCCCTGGGGCGTCCGCCAGTTCCAGGTGGAGGCTCAGCTCCCCGTCGGCGTCGGGCACGATGCTCTCCATCGTCGCCACGTAGGTCACGGCGTCGGCTTCCACCTCGCCCTGCCACGACCACCGCAAGGACCGTGAACGCCCCGCACCATCTCGCCATTCGAGATGGGCGGTGACGACCGTGTCGGCGAGTGTGATCCTGAGGTCGCTCACGACGTGGATGGCCGCCCGCAGCGGCTCCCCAGGTCGGACGATCCGGGGCAGGCGATCAGCGACCACGATCAGCGGGCGGCAGGCGGCGGCCAGGGCGTGGAACGCCGCTTTCGGCTGGCGGTCATGGCCGAGCACCGACCAGGTGACCGAGGGATAGCCGTCGGCGAAGCAGAACTGGGCGAAGCCACCCGTGGGCCGGTACTTGAGCCGGCGGAGCGTCTCCACATGGTGCTTGACCAGTTCCGCCTGGTAACGCTGCGTTGCCTCGCGCCACTCGTCGAAGGTGCGGTGAGCGGCGGGCGGGACGTACCGGTCGAAGAACGTCTTCTGCAGCGCGTGCACCTCCCGGGCCCGGTCCCAATCCAGCGCGGGCCAGCGGTCAGGCTCGAGGAACCCGGCATCGGCCGGGACCGATTGGGCGCCGAACTCGGTGACGAACCGGGCCAACTTGGGCCACCAGCGCAGCAGCCGCGGGAAGTCCCGCTCGTCACCCAGGTACCAGCCGAGGTAGAGGTGGGTATCGGTGCCGTCGAGCTGCGGGGGATGCGGCAGCACCCCGCTGTGAGGCACCACGGGCCGCGAACCGTCGTTGCGCTCGAGCACGGAACTGATCGAGTGGTCCAGCACACTTTTGTTCCACGTCGGGAGCATGTGCGCGGCGATCGCCCTGGCGGCGAGTCGGGTCCGGCGGCGAGGGTCCGCGAGCGTGGCGGGCTCGATGTCGATCGCCATCGGCTCGTTGTGTGCGCACCAGATGGCGATGGACGGGTGGTGCCCGAGGAGGTCCACCGCCTCCCGAGCCTGGCGACGAGCCTGGCGACGGACCCCGCGGGCGTAGCCCCACTGCAGCGGCAGGTCCTGCCAGAGCAGCACGCCGAGCTCGTCGGCGGCCTGGTACAGCTCGGGGCGGCTGATGTGGCCGTGCACTCGCATCAGGTCGAGCCCCGCTTCCCGCACGCTCCTCACGTCGCCGGTGAGCAGGTCGGGCGAGGCATCCGCCAGCGCCACCCGGCTCGGGCCCTGGTTGGTGCCCTTGAGGAAGAGGCGTTCGCCGTTGATGGAGAAGATCCAGTTGTCGAGCGCCACCCGCCGCAGCCCGACCGACCGGCGTACGCGATCGCTGACCCGATCACCGGTCAGCACGTCGAGCTCGATGATGTAGAGCGGCTGGTCTCCGAGCGACCAGGGCCACCACAGGGCGGGATCGGGAACGGTGACCGTCCATTCCAGCCGGTTCTCACCGGTCGCGACCGGCTGGTCGCGGACCACCTCGACGACCTCGCGACCTCGAGGGTCGACGACCCGGGTACGGATGGTCGCGACCGTGGGGTCGGCCGCGTCGAGCACGGCGCGCAGCGACACGGACGCTGCGTCCTCGCGGGCGTCGCGGCAGACGATGCGGCTGTGCTTGATGCGCAGCGGGCCGCTGGTCTCGAGTCGCACCGGACGCCAGATGCCACCGGGGTTGAAGCGCTGGTCGATCAGGTCCCAATGCTGGAACACGCCGGTGAGGTTGCGCTTGCGGGTCCGCTCCCGCTGCGGCGCGCAGGCCACCTCGATGGCCAGCACGTGCTCGGAGCGAGCGGCCAGCTCCCTCGTGACCTCGAAGGCGTGG
The DNA here is from genome assembly GCF_036846205.1 of Rhabdothermincola sp. Classification (NCBI taxonomy): domain Bacteria; kingdom Bacillati; phylum Actinomycetota; class Acidimicrobiia; order Acidimicrobiales; family Iamiaceae; genus Rhabdothermincola; species Rhabdothermincola sp. The sequence continues at coordinate 10,905 of NZ_DAIUCK010000049.1, forward strand.
GGGAAGAAGTACCCCTCGGTGTCCCCGAGGTACGCGCCGTCGAGCCACACGTCGCTCGTGTAGAAGACCCCGTCGAGCACCAGCCAGCGGCGCTGCTGCGCTGGCTGCTCGCCCCACACCCCGGTCGCGGTGGCATCGAGCTGGAAGCGCCGACGCGCGAGCAGTGGCCCGTCTGACTCGGCGAAGGCGGGCGCGGAACGCCAGTGACCGGGGACCGGGAGGTCCTCCCACGCCGAATCATCGAACTCGGGATCGGGGTAGGCCCGACGGAGGCTCTCGTCGGCCACCGCCGCCCGCCAGGTGCCGTCGAGACTCACGCCCGCCCGATCGGGGAGGATCGTCTCGGATGCCGGTCCCCCGTCCATCGGTGGGGGACGCTACCGGACCACGCCGCCGGTCGATCACGCCGCCGGTCGATGGGTGGGACGTCGATCGGGAGCGCTTCGACAGGCATCTACTAGAGTGAAAGGTCATCGACACGGGGGGGTCGGAAGTGGCCGAGACGACCGCCGACGGCGAGGCCTGGATCCACGAGCCCGTCGACGAGCGGGCGCAGCCCGGCACCCGGCGCGAGGGTGGCGAGCTCCCTCGTGCTGCGCTCGACTGGTTGCTCGACCGCTCCGCGGAGGTGGTCGTCCTCGTCGACGAGGGCGGGATGGTGGCCTACGTGAGCCCGACGGTCCGGCGGATGCTCGGCTTTGACGCCCGGAGCCTGGTGGGTCGAACGCTCACGGAGCTGCTCGGCCCGGAGTCGGTGACGGCGGCCGAGGGGATGCTCCCGCGTGCCGCCGGTGGAGCGGGTGGGACGGAGGCCCAGCAGGGTGGGCCGTCGCTCCTGGCCGTCCGTGACGCGGAGGGCCGGACGTGCCAGCTGCTGGCGGAGGTCTCCCCCGAGGTGTCCCTCGGTGATCGCCGGTTCACGGCATGGCGGCTGTCCGCCGCCCGGGGCGACGGCCGCCGGACCATCGACGCGCTGGGCCGCCGGCTGGCCTTCGAGGATCTGCTCACCCGGCTGGCGTCGTCGTTCGTCCTGCTTCCCGCGCCTGAGATCGACGAGGGGATCGCCCGGGCCCTTGCGGACATCGGCACGTTCAGCGAGGTCGACCGGGCCTACGTGTGCCTGCTCGACGACGACCGGGGGACCATTGAGAACACCCATGCGTGGGCCAGCCCCTCCAGGCCCCAGGCGGGGTCCCGGGCGGCGACCGTCGCCCAGGATGCCGTGCCCGCGTGGATGGCCACCCTCCGCTCGTTGGAGCCGGTCTACATCGCACGGCTCGCAGACCTCGACGACCGGTGGGCCCGCGAGCGATCTCTGCTGGCCGCGTACGGCGTGCGCTCGGCCCTCGCCGTCCCACTCGCCACGGAAGGGCGTCTCGTCGGCTTCATCGGCTTCGAGTCGATCGGGACCGAGCGGCTCTGGTCGGACGACCACCTGGCCGTCCTGAGCGCCGCTGCCGGCATCATCTCGCAAGCCCTCGCTCGGTCGGCCGCCGAGGAGCGGTTCGTCACCGCCTTCACCGGAGCGCCCCTCGGGATGGCCCTGCACGGGCCCGACGGTCGGCACCTCCAGGTCAACCGGACCTACTGCGAGCTGGTGGGTCGATCGGAGGACGAGCTCATCGGACGGTCGGTCATCGAGGTGGTGCATCCCGACGACCAGGACGAGCTGCTCGACCGGTACGCGGACCTGCTGGCCGGCCGGGCGGCGCGGATCTCCCACGACGTGCGGGCCTGGAAGGGTGACGGGGAGCTCGGCTGGTTCCGGGCCCACAGCGCGGCGGTCCGTACCAGCGAAGGGGTGCTCCAGTACCTCGTCACCCACCTGGAGGACATCACCGAGCGCCACCAGCAGGAACAGGAGCTCCGGCTCAGCGAGGAGCGGTACCGCACCCTGGTCGAGAGCTCGCCGGCGCTGGTCACACGGTTCGACCGCGAGGGCCGGATGGTGTACGTGAGCCCGGCGATCCGGGAACTGGCCTCCGTCGAGCCCCACGAGGTCACCGGTCACACCAGCGCGGTGTTCACCGACGACGAGCGTGAGTACCGCAAGTGGGTGGCGTCGTTGCACCGGGTCTTCGAGACCGGCCAACGCCTCGACACGGAGTGGGAGATCCCCGTCGCCGGGGGCTCGCGGTGGTTCCAGAGCCGGGCCGTGCCCGAGTTCGGTCCCGATGGCCGGGTGGAGCACGTGCTGGTGATGAACACCGACATCACCGCGGTCAAGCGCAGTGAGGCCGAGCTCGCCCGCCAGGCCCTCCACGATCCACTCACCGGGCTCGCCAACCGGGCACTGTTCCTCGATCATCTGGCGCTCGCGCTGGCCCGGTGCCGCCGGCGGGAAGAGCAGCTGGCGGTGCTCTTCCTCGATCTGGACCAGTTCAAGGTGGTGAACGACTCGCTCGGTCACTCGGCCGGCGACGAGCTGCTGATCGCTGTCGGCCACCGCCTCCAGGAGGTTCTGCGGGCCGGCGACACCGTCGCCCGGCTCGGTGGCGACGAGTTCGTGGTGCTCCTGCCCGATGTCGCCGGCGGCGAGGAGGTCGTGGAGATCGCGGAACGGGTGTTGCACGCGCTGCGCCGTCCGGTCCGGGTCGGGGCCGACGAGGTGTTCGCCACTGCGAGCATCGGCATCGCCCTGGCGCCGGGGACCGCTGGGACCGGTGAGCCGGTCACTGCCGAGGGTCTGCTGCGGGACGCGGATGCGGCCATGTACAGGGCGAAGGCCCGGGGTCGAGACCGCTTCGAGATGTTCGACGAGAACCTGCGGACCCAGGCCATGGCTCGCCTGCATCTGGAGAGCTTCCTGCGCCGGGCCATCGACCTCGACGAGCTGGAGGTGCACTTCCAGCCGGAGGTCTCGCTCACCACCGGAGCGATCGTGGGCTGCGAGGCACTTGTCCGGTGGCGGCACCCTACCGAAGGTCTGCTGGATGCAGGCTCGTTCATCTCCGTCGCCGAGGAGTCGGGTCTGATCGTCGACGTGGGCTCGTGGGTGCTCCGTGAGGCATGCCGTCTCGCCAGCCAGTGGCTGACGGGCGATGGGGCCATCGAGACGGTCCGGGTGAATCTCGCTGCTCGCCAGATCGCCCATCCCGAGCTGGTGCCCCTGGTGGTGCAGTCACTCGAGGAGAGCGGGCTCGACGCGTCGACGCTCTGCCTGGAGATCACCGAGACGACGGTGATGGCCGATCCGGCGGCCAGCCTGGAGGTGCTCGGTCGCCTGCGGGCCCTCGGCGTCCAGCTGGCCATCGACGATTTCGGCACCGGGTACTCGTCGCTCGCCACCCTGAAGCAGCTCCCGGTGGACATCTTGAAGATCGATCGCTCCTTTGTGGACGGTCTGGGCGTGGACCCCGACGACACCGCCATCGTCGACGCCATCGTGAGCCTCGGCCGTGCGCTGGGCCTGGGGATCGTCGCTGAGGGGGTGGAGACCTCGACGCAGCTTCGCGAACTCCGAGAGCTCGGCTGTGACCGGGCCCAGGGCTTTCTCTTCGCGCCCGCGGTCCCAGCGGATCGGTTCTGGAACGCGTACGCGCTCGCCCATCAACCGGAGGCCGCGAGCTGAGCCAGCGCAGTGCCGGCGCCCACCGGGCGCCTCCCCGAACCGCCACCCCGCGAAGGGCGGCGATAGCGTGGCTTGCATGCCGTCTCCCAGCACCCGACCAGAGACCATCGGCGCCCTGCGGCGCTCCGGCTGGGTGTCCCGCCCGGTCAAGGAGGAGATCCGCCAGAACGCGGTGGCCCGCATCCGAGCAGGCGAACCGCTCTTCCCGGGCGTGCTCGGCTACGAGGACACCGTGCTACCGCAGCTCGAGAACGCCCTCCTCGCCGGCCATGACGTGATCTTCCTCGGTGAGCGGGGCCAGGCCAAGACCCGCATGATCCGTTCCCTCACGGGTCTGCTCGACGAGTGGATGCCGATCGTCGCCGGCTCGGAGATCAACGACGACCCTTACCATCCGGTGTCACGCCACGCCCGTGACCTGGTGGACGCGGAAGGTGACGACACCCCGATCGAGTGGGTGCATCGGGACGACCGTTTCGGCGAGAAGCTGGCCACCCCGGACACGTCCATCGCGGATCTGATCGGCGAGGTCGATCCGATCAAGGTGGCCGAAGGGCGCTATCTGTCCGACGAGCTGACGCTCCACTACGGCCTCGTGCCCCGCACCAACCGGGGCATCTTCGCCATCAACGAGTTGCCCGACCTGGCCGAGCGCATCCAGGTCGGCCTCCTCAACGTGCTCGAAGAGCGCGACGTGCAGATCCGGGGGTACAAGATCCGCCTGCCGCTCGACGTTCTGCTGCTCGCATCCGCCAACCCCGAGGACTACACGAATCGCGGCCGCATCATCACACCCCTGAAGGATCGTTTCGGTAGCCAGATCCGCACCCACTACCCCCTCGACGTGGAGACCGAGGTTGCCATCGCCCGCCAGGAGGCCCGACCGCTCGAGGCGGATGGGCTGCGGGTGGTGGTCCCCGACTACATGGCGGAGACCGTGGCCGAGCTGAGCCAGCTCGCTCGCCAGAGCCCGCACATCAACCAGCGTTCGGGGGTGTCGGTGCGGCTCACGGTGGCCAACATCGAGACGCTGGTGGCCAACGCCGCGCGGCGGGCCCTGGTCCACGGCGAGACCGACGTCGTGCCCCGCGTGAGCGACCTCGACGCCCTGGCCTCGTCCACGGCCGGCAAGGTCGAGATCGACTCGATCGAGGAAGGGCGCGACGAGCAGATCATCGAGCACCTGCTCAAGGCAGCGGTCCTGTCGGTTTTCCGCGACCACGTGCCCATCGAAGATCTGCGCCCGGTGATCGACGCGTTCGACGGCAGCCGGGTGGTCCACGCCGGTGAGGACGTGCTGTCGGCTGACTACGTGGCGCTGATCACCGAGATCCCTGAGCTGCGCGAGCCCGTGCGCCGGTTGACCGGGGGTGACGAGTCGGCCGCAGCGGTGGCGGCGGCCGTCGAGTTCGTCCTCGAGGGGTTGCACCTGTCGAAGCGGCTCAACAAGGAGACGATCGGGGCTCGCGCCCAGTACCGGGGCCGGGGCTGATCGCGGGCCGCGACGCGCCGGTCAGCGGTCGTTGACCAGCTCGCGGATACCGCCGTCGCCCGCGACCACCACCCGTTCCACCATCTCGCCGAGGAAGATCCCGTGCTCCACCACGCCCGGGATGGCATCGAGACGGGCGGCGAGCCCCCGGGGATCGTCGATCAGGCCGAAGCGGGCGTCGGCGAGCAGGTTGCCGTTGTCGCTCCCACCGGGACGGATCGACACGGAGCTGGCCCCCAGTGCCGCGACCCGCGACGCCACGACCCCGGGGGCGAAGGGGAGGATCTCCAGCGGGGTGCCGAAGTCCCCGAGCTGGTCGACCAGTTTGTGCTCGTCGACCACCACGATCCATCGCTCGCACATCTGGCCCACGATCTTCTCCCGGGTGAGCGCCCCACCCCCTCCCTTCGTGAGGTTGAACTCGGGGTCGACCTCGTCGGCGCCGTCGATCCCCACGTCGAGCCGGCCGAGGTCGTCGGGAGGGACCACCCGCAACCCGAGCGACCGAGCCAGCTCCTCGGTCTGGGTGGAGGTGGCGGTGCACGCGATGTCCAAGCGGCGCTCCCCGAGCGCCACGATCGTCCAGTGGACCGTCGAGCCGGTACCGAGCCCGACCCGCATCCCGTCCTCGACGTAGGTGGCGGCGTGGCGGCCCGCTGCTTCCTTCTGGGCCCGTCGCGGATCGGGGCGCTCGGCGTTGCTCATGTCGACATCGTCGCGTAGCGGCGAGCGAGATCGGCGCTGCGCTTGGGGTTGCGGTCCCGGTCGAACAGCCCGAACTCGACGTCGAAGCCGTGGAGCCACTCGTAGTTGTCGACCGCGGTCCAGTGGAAGAACCCACGGACGTCGACGCCGTCCTCGATCGCCTCGGAGACGATGCCGATGCACTCGTCCAGATAGCGGACCCGGGTCTCGTCCTCCGTGCCCGCCCCGGAGGTGCCCAGCCCGCACTCGGCGACCAACAGGGCTCGCCCGGGCAGCTCGCTGGCGAGGCGCCGCAGCACGATTCCCAGTCCCTCCGGCCAGGGTGCATAGCCCATGGCGGTGACCGCTGCGTCGGCCGGGTAGGGGCCGGTCGTGGCGTCGGCATAGACGGTCTGCGCGGCGTAATAGGAGAACCCGATCAGGTCGAACGAACCCGCCATGTCGGGCCGTTCCTCCTCGACCGTGCCGGGTACCGCCAGCACCCCGTCGCGCAGGGCGCGGATCCACGAGGTCCAGTAGACGTCGTCGAAGGCCCGGGCCATGGCCTGTGCCTGTTCCCGTTCCGCAGGGTCCCGCGAGCGGGTGCCGGGGTAGATCGGCGAGAGGTTCATGATCGTCGCCACCGGCCTGCCGCCGCTGCGCAGCAGGCGCCACGCCTCGTGGTTGGCGAGGTGCGTGGCCCGCAAGGCCTGGCCGAAGTCCTCGAGGCTCCTCCGCCCCGGGGGATGGGTGCCGAGCAGCCACCCCGCCCCCGCGAAGGCCACCGGCTCATTGAGCGGCTTCCATCCGGCCACCAGGTCGCCGAAGGTCTCGCCCATCCAGTCGACGTGGCGGGCCCAATGCAGTGAGCGTGCGCGGTCGTCGAGGAAGCCGCCCAGGTCGTCGCTGAACCACCCCGGCAGCGTGAAGTGGTGCAGGCACACCCAGATCTCGATGCCGGCGTCGCGTGCCGACTGCAGCATCGCGGTGTAGTGCTCGACCGCGGCGGGATCGTGGTGGCCAGGGCGAGGCTCGAGGCGGGCCCACTCGAGGGAGAGGCGGTGGTGGGTGAGGCCGTGCTCGGCGAGCAGGCGGAAGTCCTCGGTGTATCGGGTGGCGAAGCCGTTGCCGTCGCCCGAGCGTGGCGCGCGCCCGAGATCCTCCCACCGCTTCCAGTCGGCTCGGGGCGCCGCGCCCTCCGTCTGCGTGGACGAGGCCGCCGTACCCCACCAGAACCCCTCCGGGAACCCCATGACCGCATTCTGCCCTGCGCCGGTCACTGCGCCCGCCGGCGCGACCGTCGGGGTCGGCGGGTACCCTCGGCACATGGCCAAGGGACGTCGAGCTGCGTACTCCCGCTGGGACGGCAGCCAGGTCGGTTTCGAGCTCGATGCGTTCGACGTCTTCGAGGAGATGACCGACGACCTCCTCTACCACGGCGACATCAACGCCGCGCTCCGGCGGATGCTGCAGTCCGGGTTCCACGACCGCAACGGCGAGCGACTCCAAGGCCTCCGTGAGATGCTCGAGAAGCTCCGGCGCTCCCGCCGGGACCGGCTCGAACAGTACGACCTCGGTGGGGTGTACGACGACATCGCGCAGGAGTTGCGTGAGGTCGTGGACACCGAACGACGATCGCTCGAGGACCTGGTCCGTGAAGCACGAGAGTCGGGTGACCTGCGCCGCCGGGAGATCACCGAGCAGGTGGCTCAGGAGCGGCAGATGCAGCTCGACATGCTGTCGCCAGACCTCGCGGGCATGGTGCGCGACCTGCAGCGCTACGAGTTCACCTCGTCCGAGGCCCGGCAGCGGTTCGACGAGTTGCTCGACCAGCTCCGCCAGCAGCTGGTGCAGAGCTACGTGAACCAGATGGCCGGCGCCATGAGCAACGTCAGCCCCGAGCAGATGCAGCGGATGAAGGACATGCTCGCCGAGCTGAACCGCATGCTCGAGCAGCGCCAGCGTGGCGAGGAGCCTGACTTCGAGGGGTTCATGGAGCGCTACGGCGACTTCTTCCCCGAGAACCCCCGCGATCTCGATGAGCTGCTCGAGGTGATGGCCCAGCGGATGGCGGCGATGCAGGCCCTGCTCAACTCGATGACCCCCGAGCAGCGCGCCCAGCTCCAGGGCTTGGCGGAGCAGCTGCTCGAGGACATGGACCTGCGGTGGCAGGTCGATCAGCTGGGCGAGAACCTCCGGTCGATGTTCCCCGACCTCGGCTGGAACCGCCGCTACGACTTCACCGGCCAGGACCCGCTCTCGTTCGCCGAGGCCGCGTCGATGCTGCAGGAGCTCGGTGACATCGATCAGCTGGAGAACCTGCTTCGCGGCGCCACGAACCCGGGCGCGCTGGCGGAGGTCGACCTCGACCGGGCGCGCGACCTGCTCGGCGACGATGCGGCCCGCAGCCTGGAGCGGATGGCCGAGCTGGCCCGGCTCCTGGAGGAGGCGGGGCTGATCGAGAACAAGGAAGGCCACCTGGAGCTCACTCCTCGAGGCATCCGCCGGGTGGGGCAGAATGCGCTCAGCGACCTCTTCCGCAAGATGACCGACGACCAGTTCGGTCGTCACGAGCTGCAACGTACGGGGGTCGGCCACGAGCGGGACTTCGACACGAAACCCTACGAGTTCGGCGATCCGTTCAACCTGCACATCGGGCGCACGATCCGCAACGCGATCCAGCGCACGGGCGGGGGCATCCCCGTCGCGCTCGCACCCGACGACTTCGAGGTCGAGCGCACCGAGCAGCTCGTGCGATCGAGCACCGTGCTCATGCTGGACCTCTCCCTGTCGATGCCGATGCGCGACAACTTCCTGCCCGCCAAGAAGGTGGCCATGGCGTTGCACGCCTTGATCTCTTCGCAGTTTCCGCGTGACTACCTGGGCATCGTGGGCTTCAGCGAGGTGGCCCGGGAGCTCAAGCCCGAGCAACTGCCCGAGGTCTCCTGGGATTTCGTCTACGGCACGAACATGCAGCACGCGTTCCAGATCAGCCGTCGGCTGCTGGCCCGCCAGAGTGGCACGAAGCAGATCATCATGATCACCGACGGCGAGCCGACGGCCCACATCACCCCATCTGGCGACGTGTTCTTCAACTACCCCCCGGTGCGCGAGACCGTCGACGCGACCCTGCGGGAGGTGGGCCGCTGCACGCGGGAAGGCATCCGTATCAACACCTTCATGCTCGATCCCACCCCGCACCTGCGGGCGTTCGTGGAGAAGCTGAGCGAGCTCAACCGTGGGCGGGCGTTCTTCACCACACCCGAGACGCTCGGCGACTACGTGCTCGTGGACTTCATCGAGCAGCGCCGGCAGCTGCTCAAGGGTCGGCGGGCGAGCTGAGGAGCCGCTCGTAGCGGGTGGCGGTCTCGGCATCGAAGGCCACGAGCAGGACCTGCTCCACCTCGGTGGGCGTGGCTCGTACCGAGTCGACCGCGATCCTTGCCGCCTCCTCGGGCGGGTAGCCGAAGATCCCCGTCGAGATGGCGGGGAACGCGACCGAGCGGGCCCCGAGCTCGTCGGCGACCTCCAGCGATCGCCGGTAGCAGGAGGCGAGCAGACCGGCCTCTCCGTGCCCCCCACCTCGCCAGACCGGCCCGACGGTGTGGATGATCCATCTGGCGGGAAGTGCGAAGCCGTCGGTGGCGACGGCATCACCGGTCGCGCATCGGCCGATCGCGCCGCACGCGGCTTCGAGCCCGGGGCCGGCGGCGGCGAAGATCGCCCCGCACACCCCGCCGCCTCTCCGGAGCCCCTCGTTGGCTGCGTTGACGATCGCGTCGACGCGGAGGGTGGTGATGTCAGCGCGTGTCGCCTGCAGGCGCATCGCTCGCCTCCCGGGCGTCAAAGCTCAACTTCCGCTTGCGTTTCCGGACACTCGCGGTCATGATCACACCAATGTAATTACACATGTGGTAATGCGCTGTCGCCTCGGGTGGAGCCGGAACTGCCGATCAGGGGCAGGAGGGGACGCATTCCGCAGGACCGGAACACGTCGAGCTCCCTACCCGCGAGGGGCCTGGCGTCTGCCAGGGCGGGGAGGAGGAGGCCGGAAATGCTGTACGCAACCGCCGAATCGAGTGCTGTGGACAAGTCCTGGCAGGACTTCGCGAACTGCCTGGGGGTCGACCCCGACCTCTTCTTCCCGGAGCGCGGCGCCTCCACGCGGGAGGCGAAAGAGGTCTGCCGGGGTTGCGTGGTGCGCGAGGAGTGCCTCGAGTACGCGCTGGCCAACGGCGAGAAGTTCGGGATCTGGGGTGGCATGAGCGAGCGCGAGCGGCGGCGCATCCGCCGCCAGCGGTCGCTCGCCCGAGCGGCCACCAACGCCGCCGGCTGAGCTAGCCGCCGGTTCCCGCGGACCCGTCGAGGTCGAGACCGCGAGCGGCGGCCCGAGCCTCGATGGTGCGCTCAGGGCTCAGGTCGAGCTCGGGCCATCTCGCGGGGTCGATGGCGTCAAGGACGGCTCGTGGTACGAGGCCGACGAGCTCTGCTCGCTCGATCGGTGCCTGCTCGGCAACGGCGTCGAACACCGCCTCGGGCCCGACCTGCTCCGGATCAACCAGATTGGTCGAGACCTGCACGTGTGCACCGACCTGCAAGCCGAGGGCGCGCACCGCCGGCCCACGTAGCGACGCCGCGATGCGTCTCGCCAGTTCGAGGTCGCGGTCTGCGAGCCACAGGTTGTAGGCGATGAGCACCGGCCGGGCGCCGACCGCGCAGGCCCCGGCCGTCGGGTGGGGAGTGGCAGGGCCGATGTCAGGTGCCAGCGAGCCGAAGGCGTGCCTCCGAACGTCGGGCAGGGTTCGTTCCGGGCCGTAGAGGAAGCACGGGACGGCGAGCTCCTCGGCCAGCCAGCGAGCGAAGCGGTCGCGCGCTCCGATGGCGTCGTCGATGGAGGAGGAGCCGAGCGGGACGAAGGGCACGACGTCGACCACACCAAAGCGAGGGTGGGCTCCCTGGTGCCGCCGCAGGTCGAGTGCCAGCACGGCCGCCGCAGCCACCGCCCGTGCCGCTCCCTCGCCGAGGACGGTGATGACCGCTCGGTTGTGGTCGGGGTCGGTGTGCACGTCGAGCAACGAGGCCCCGGCATTGCGAGCGATGAGCTCGACCGTGGCCACGCTGCGACCCTCACTGACGTTGATGACGCACTCCAGCATGGTGCCCTCACGAAGAACCCGACGAGGTTCCGCGGCCCGACGTGGCTAAGCTTTCACCATGAACCTCGGTGGGCCCGAAATCCTGCTGATCGCAGTAGTGGTGCTGCTGCTGTTCGGCGGTACCCAGCTGCCCAAGCTCGCCCGCTCCCTCGGCGAGGCCCAGAAGGAGTTCAAGAAGGGCCTCCGAGAGGGAACCAGCGACTCTACTGACGAGGGCAGGGACCAGACGGCCTGAGCCTCCGTCGATCGCCGGCCCGATCGTCACCGGCTGGCCGCGAGGGTCCTACAGGACGCTGCTGACCAGTGGCGCGGGCGACAGCTTGCGCTTCTTGAGGATCCGGCGCCGCTGGCGCTCGGACGTCCCGCCCCAGACTCCGTGGTCGATGCGATGCTCCAGCGCGTACTCGAGGCACGGCTCCTTCACGGGGCACGCTGCGCAGATGCGCTTGGCCGTTTCGACGCCCACCCCGTCGCTGGGGAAGAACGTGGAGGGTGGCTCGAACCGGCACAGGCCCTGAGCCATCCATGAAGTGTCCATCTCGCCTCCGTTGATCTCCCAGGTGGCACGGGGGCCGAGGCCCGGTGGCTCCCAGCTTCCGTTTCCGAGGCCCGAGGTGCCCACGAGGGTACCGTCGCCGAGCCGAGGATTCCGTACCTCGCCGGTAGAGTGCTGGAATCGACGTAATCTCGTCATAAAGCCCCGACATTGCTCGACCGAGGAGCGAGGGTGGAGCAGGACCTCTCCACGCCCCGGCCGGCCCATCAGCCGGTCCTGCCACCTCCACCATCACCAACGGAGGCACCCTCCGGCCCCGCAGGCCCCTTCGCCCCTCCGCTGGCCCCCCAGG